>JAHYJD010000190.1 GCA_019429365.1 Bacteroidales bacterium
TCGTGGTTATCGCTATCGTGAAGACCTTACCCAGAAACAGCTTGCAGACTTGGCAGGGATTCCGCAACGGCATATCTCCGAAATGGAGAACAGCAAGCGGCCTATCGGCAAGGAAAGGGCAAAGAAGTTGGCCAAGGTGCTGAACGCTGATTACCGGCTTTTTTTATAATGCCTCGTTACACTGTAACGAGCAAAAAGGGGGGGTGGCTATGGCAGCAACAAACGCTGAGCGACAGCGACGATACCGGAAACGAGCACTCCGCGACCCGGACGGCCTGCTGTTGACCCGGCTGCAAGTAATGCTGTCACCAGGTTCAAGCGGCGCATTACGGAGGATCTGCAAGGCCACTGGCAAGAGCCAACGAGAGATAGTTGAAACGGCACTACTGGAGATGCAAGGAACGTTACAGTGTAACGAGTGATAAGCCGTGTTTCAAACTGGATAGGTTGATCCCCGAAAAGCCGTTACCTTGACGGCCTTCCAGTTTAATTTTTTCATCAAGGCTCAACCCTAAGGAGGTTGTGAAAGATGTTACCACCAGAACCAAGATTCTACAAAATTTCCGAAGTATCTTCCCTGTGGAATAAATCCAAGGATGAAGTCCTTATGTTGGTAGAAAACTCCAGTCTTGAAGTGCTATGTCGCTACGAAGGACATTATTTTGAGGCAGGCCCGGGGCGCCAGGCTGGGTGTTTTTACACCTCAGTTGATGGTATTACTTCTGGCTGGTACAGGGTTCCCGCTGAGGCGGCCTCATCCATAAGGCTATGCGGGATGGCGGAACTTATCGAGCTCACCTCATATTGGAGCATTTACGATGTTTCCGAAGAAGAGTTTCTTGATAGCGATCTTATGAATGAGCTAAATAGCAATCAAATCTGGCCTGCTGTAAAAACAGAATACAATGGACGGCCAGCGTGGGAATGGGGCACATACAAAATAGGCATTGAAGATTTGGTTTTTTCAAATTTAGCACTGTGCGAGGCGGAAATTAAATGCCCTGAGCTGGTTAGGGCAACCACCCCACCTTCACCGCCACAAGGCAATCAAGGTAAAGTACCAGACAAGAAAAAATCCACTTTATCTTCGACCACTAAACCAGACAACACCTTAACCCAAGCCATCAAAAGACTGTTTCTCTATCTGTATGAAAATGGAGAACATGACACCCTCAAAAAAACGAATATTAACGTTTTTACCAATAAAATGAGGACACTGTGCAGTCAAAGTTCTGGCAAAACTCACGAAAGAGATACGGAGATTTCAGAGTACCTTGCAGAGCGGATTGAATGGGTAAAAAATGTTGGCACACGCCCCACAATTAAAACCAAGCAATACGATCATCCAAGAAAAAGCGGATCATTTAAGCCTGAGAAATCAATTATTTATAACAAGCAAGATATTGAAAAAAGGCTTAAACCACTTCGCGAGAGATATTCTATTTCAGATTGATATTTCCATCCATATCCGAGGAATACGTATTCCATAACCCCGGATACGGTGAAGTCATAGTTTACCTTGTAGCATATCACCAAGAACGATATGAGGCAGGGCAAAAATAGTTTTTCCTTGTCGCATCGTTCACATGCACAAGGAGTAAACTATGGAATCGCCTGCAACCCGTACCGCCCCACAATTTCCTTCCGCCACTCCCACCGCCCCGCTTGTCATGAATGACGCTGACGCGGCCCCCCTTATCGGAATTTCTGTCCACACCATCCGCAAGATGAGAAGCCAAGGAAAAGGCCCCGCTTATATCAAGTGCGGGAAGTCTGTCCGGTATCGTCTGGCTGACCTGGAAGCGTACCTTGAAAAGCAAAAGGTGGACCGGTAATGACCACCAATAAAAAAGGGGCTTCCCTTGAATCGGCTGGCAGCCTGGGAACCCCTTCTAAAAATCAAGATCAGAATACTATTTCTCTGACCGAAGAGCAAGAGTTGTTCAGGGAACGTGAGAGCCGTACGATTGAAGCAGAAGCAATGATGGCTCTGGTAAGGCGAATCATCGAACCTGACGGCGCAATATCAGGAGAGCATGAAAACCGGGATTGGTTGAATCAGATAGAACGGTACGGCCTTTCTTACGTCTGCGATATTATCGCAAAGAATATGGCAGAGAATGCAGCGGCCATATGTGATTGCTACGAACGCAAGCACAAAGGAAAGGTGAGTTGATGACTGAGCCCCTGGAGGAAACCGCTTCAAAACTACAAGGTAGTAATACCCTTTTCTTCCGCTGTGTTCAATCCCTGTCTGTTATGCCCTTCAGCCATACGGAGGGCAAAGCATGAGTGATGAGCTTGATAAAAAGAATCTCCAGGCCATTGCCGATCAGGTTACGCGGCGGGCAAAGGATCTTCTTGGCGAAAATGAGACACAA
>JAHYJD010000191.1 GCA_019429365.1 Bacteroidales bacterium
TGACCTTCGGGGCGGGAAACGATCAGGAGTTTATCGGCAAACTCAAACAACTTACCCTCGATCATTTGGCAGACGAGCGTTTCGGGGGCAAGGAGCTTGCTGTTGCCATGGGCATGAGCTGGTCTACTCTGAACCGCAAGTTGCAAGCCCTTACCGGCCAGCATATCACCCAGTTTATTCGCGAAATACGCCTGCAAAAAGCACTGGAACTGTTGCAGGAAAACAATGCCACGGCAGCCGAAGTGGCCTATAAAGTGGGGTTTGGCGGCCCGGCCTATTTCAACAAGTGCTTTAACGATTTCTTCGGCTTTTCGCCCGGAGAAGTGAAGAAAAAACTGGCCGAAGGGACCCTGCCCCTGGCGGAAGATCCCCTTCCTGCAGAAGACATCCCTGAGGCAGAAACTACCGTCCCGGTTAAAAAGGACAGGGTCAGGAGAACATACCGGATGGCCGCCTTTGCAGCAACAGGATTGCTAATCCTTGCTTTGGTCCTTTTTTTCATCACCCAAAAGGGTGATTTCAGCTATCAGCTAAGCGAAAAGGAAAAATCCATTGCCGTGCTGCCCTTTAAGAACCTGAGCCACGAGGCCGACAACCAGTATTTTGCCGATGGCATTACCGAGGACATTCTTAACCACCTGTTCCGCATCAGCGACTTGCGGGTGATCTCGCGCACCACCGCCGAGCGCTTCCGCGACAGCGAACTGTCTACCACCGAGATCGCCAAGACCATGGGGGTAAACTACCTGCTCGAGGGCAGCGTAAGAAAACAGGGCGATCAGGTGCGCATTACCGTGCAGCTGATAGATGGCAAAAGCGACCGCCACCTGTGGTCAGAGAACTACGACCGCCAGCTGGCCGATATCTTCTTTATCCAAAGCGACATTGCCCAAAATGTGGCCAGGGAATTAAGGGCAGTACTTTCACCCATAGAGATTAAAAAACTGCAAACGCCTTCAACCACTAATCCCGAAGCCTACAATGCATACCTGATGGGCCGGTTTTACTGGAACAGACCCGGACTGGAAAATCTTGAAAAAAGTTTTGCATCCTATGAAAAAGCCCTTGCCCTGGATCCTGAATATGCTTTAGCCTTTGCCGGCCTTTCCGATGCCTATTTGTATAAAGCTATATATGGAGCCATCCCCTTTGAAGAGGGATTACAGCTTGCAAAAAATTCTGCGCAGAAGGCGCTCGACATTGACCCCAATCTTTCTGAAGCCTATGTGGCACTGGGAGGAATGAATATATTGGAATGGAACTGGAAGGAAGCTCACAAAGTGCTTTCAAAAGCCATTCATTTAAATCCAAACAACGGCCAGGCTCAGTATATGTATGGATTGGTCCTTACTTTTCTTAATGAAAAAGAAAAAGCCTTGGAACACCTAGGGATAGCTGTCAGTCTTGAACCATTCCAGCCCGGATATCGATTTGCTGTTTCGAACATCTACTTTCACCAGGAAAATTATCAGAAAGCCTATGACATTCAGCTTGAATGCATGGAATTAATGGGGAAGGAACCAAACCCGGATGTTTATTTTAGTCTGTTTTCAATCTGTTTATGGCTTATTGATGATGAAAAAGCCCTTGAAAACCTGGGCCAATTTCTTGAGTTTTCCCCCAGCTTAGATGGAAACAAAGAAAAAATGGATAGTGTTTACCAGGCTTCAGGGATTGAAGGCATCATGCGCTGGGTTCATGTCCTGCTTAATAAAACCCGCATCTCTCCTTCGGTCCAGATTGCCGGGTATTATGCTTATTTAAATGAAAAGGACAGCGTTTTGTATTATTTAGAAAAATCTTATGAGGAACACGACCTCAATCTTGTTCATTCCATTTATCTTCCTTTTATTAGGCGATACAGCGATGAGCCCCGCTTCAGTGCTTTGGTTGATAAAATGGGACTGAAAGATTATTATTATAAGTACCAGCAGTAGAGACCCTGGAAAATCTGGAAGGTAGAGACCTGGCATACCAGGTTTTAATATGCAGAGACGTAGCATGCTACGTCTCTACAACCCCAAACCATGCTGCGTCTCTGCTTACGAAAAACCGCCGGATCGTGTAGAGACGCGATTTATAGTAGAGACGCGATGCATCGCGTCTCTACACAACGGGCCTGTAGCAATGTTAACAACCATTGCGTCTCTGCCACAAAACCACACCCCGCTCGCAAATTTTACATGAACCCCTTCTTTTTTACGTTATAATGTATTTCGGATTGTATTTTTCCATACATTTGAATGTATATAAGGTCACTGAAAACCAGCATCATGACCTTCGGGGCGGGAAACGATCAGGAGTTTATCGGCAAACTCAAACAACTTACCCTCGATCATTTGGCAGACGAGCGTTTCGGGGGCAAGGAGCTTGCTGTT
>JAHYJD010000070.1 GCA_019429365.1 Bacteroidales bacterium
AATATGGGCTGAATGGTTATCAAGGACGACGCGTATCGTACACTCGGGAGGATAGCGGTCGTCAAGTTCCTTGAGCAGTTCTATGAATTCACAACTCCTGTGTCGATCATGCACTTGAGCAATTATTCTGCCATCGTGTAGGTCGAGAGCAGCAAGAATCCCCCTGACAACCCAAGCCTTGGCTTCAACGGTGATGGTGGGATCAAATGGCCGATGATAATGGTCCTTCAACCCTGCATCAGGCCCGGCGGCTAAAGCTTTATCGATGCACTTGTAAATACTTGGTCTACTTACTTTGACCTGTTCTTGAATTTGACTTATCGGAAGGCCGTCGGCATAGTGTAGTATTATCTTTGCCCTCTGGACTTCCAGTAATGGAGCGGTACGAGATTTACTTATTTGCTCAAACTTGTTTCGTTGGTCGGTTGTCAATGTCAAAGGTGCACGTTGTGTTTTTCTGGCCATGGCTGTCCTCCTTTTTTTTTGAAGGATAGCCTGAAAATCATTTTTTATAAATATTTTAATGAAATGTTATACTAGGCAAGGATTTCGTCCTGGACCGCCAGGGCAACATGAGCTCGGAATGCCATATTATCCCCTGGGTACAGGCACCGCTCCTCTCCTACATCACCCACCAGAGCCATGCCGACATTACCGGCCGCTGGATATCATTTCGAGAAATCAAAGGGAGAATTGAATGGCAAGGCCTCTTTACCAGCCGCTGTGAAGAACCGCTGCGCCAGCTGGCCGATGACAACCCGGACCTGCTGAGCGACCTGATTACTCTGTTTGCGGGAAAGGCTGTTGACTGGTACGAAGCGGATATTGCCCTGATCCTGTACCCCTTACCCAAAATCCCCTTGCTCATCTGTTACCAGGCCCCGGAGGATGATCTGCAATCAAAGCTCACCATCTTCTTTGATGCCTGCTGCAGCACCAACCTCCATATCAAATCCATCTTCACCCTCTGCTCCGGACTCGTGCAGATGTTTGCCAAGATTGCCGTACATCACCGCTGATTGACGGGCCCATGCCACCCGGACCAAAGCGAATTGAAGCGCAATGATTATACCCGGCAATGAGTTCCACCTGCATCCTGCAATCGTTCGAGCATTCGGGCGTCAATACAGGCACATCTGCTGCGTCGGCTGCACGGATTTCATGCGTAAGCTTAGCACAACTACGTCTGCGCTGAAATCTGTTTGCCTCCTTGCATCTGCATCCGTCTCAACAGCCTCAAAGCTCAACCAATTAGAGGATTCAGGTGAAAATTTATGAATGAAAATCACCCTGCCGCCCGCATCCGGTTGATCGCGGCCGCCACCTCGTGCAGCCGTGGCAGGGCGAGTGTCCCGGTTTTCCAGGGCGACAAGATATCGAGCCCCTGTTCTTCCACATCCTTGAGAGCAAGCTTCAGCCCTTCCGTAATATTGCCAGCCTTATCGGCATAGTTTATGGCGTAATAGTGGATGATGAGGCCGATGGCCCTGGTCTGACCGATATCGATCAGCTGCTCCACTTTACTCAGATCAATCTCATGTCGGCCATACAGAAGGGTGTCAATCCCGCGGGTCTCAATGGAGACCTCCTTTTTCCCCCGCACCGGATTTAACCGCCCTGCGTCCGGACGTCTTTCCGCCTTTCTGACAATCGGAGGTAGATCGCTCAGTTTTTCTTGAACCTGTTCCCGGTCGACAAGACCATGAGCGTTGAGGGTGACATCCTCCGGTCTATAGGAATCCATCATGATGACCGTATCGCTTACCGCAAAATAATCCCCGGAACCTCCCATGACCAGAATCGTGGAGACCACGAGGTCGTGATACATCTCTTTTACGCGAAAAAGAAACGGCGTGATCGGTTCCTTTTCCCTGACCACCAGCCTCTGCATCCGCTCATCGCGAATCATGAAATTGGTGGCCGACGTATCTTCATCAATCAGGAGCAAAGCGGCCTCATCTTCCAGGGCTTCAATAATGTTCGCGGCCTGGGAGGTACTGCCGCTTGCATTTTCAGTGGAAAAATTGGTCGTATTTCTGGCAAAGGGCAGCCGGTCAATGAAGGGGCTGATATTGATATTGGAGACGACCCGATTGTCTTCGGCCCGGACCTTGACTGCCGTGGGGTCGGTGGCAACCAGTTCTCTGCCATCGCCGGGGATATGGTTATAGACACCCCTTTCGAGTGCATGCAGGAGTGTTGATTTCCCATGAAAACCGCCGCCGACAATCAGGGTCACCCCCCTGGGAATGCCCATCCCCCGCACCTTGCCCCTGTTAGGCAAAACAAGCGTGCAGGCCAGTGAATCAGGCGCCACAAAGGGGACCACCTTTTTTCCTTGAAGGGGCCGGTCATCAATGCCGCTTTGCCTTGGCAAGAGGGAGTTGTCAGCCACAAAGGCGGCAAGATTATTGGGCAGCAGCAGGCCCCGTAAATAGTGCTGATCTTCAGCCGACTCGACATGCCTTTGAAAGCTGCCTTTATCCAGATTCTCAAAATAAAGACCATGGGCGACAACCTCCGGCAGTTCCCTGAAGAACATCTCTTCCGCATCCCTTGCCATGATCGTTTGCCCTGCTGCTGGCAGACCGACGGTCAACCGTGCCTCGATACCTTCACTGTCTATCAGCACCGAGTTTCTGACCAGGATCTGCTGACCACTGGTTTCAATCCGGATCTCGCCACTCTTGCCGATCCCCCGTTGCCCCTTCACGTGTGCCTGAATTGCCCTGGCAACACCTCTGGCCAGAAAATCTTCCGCAGCAGTTTTCCGTATCCTGCCGGAGCAGAATTCAGGGGAAAGAGGGGCTACCGATGACGGAACATGAATGCTTATCCGCGAAGGCCGGGCAAAAGGATCACCCTGGACATGATCGAGAGTGAGTCTGTAGCCATGAAACTGATAGCTCCCCTTCAGTTCCTTATAGGCCTTGTACCCTCGTCCATCAATTTTTTTTAAGAGTGTTCGTAGACGTTCCATTGTGGTCACCGCCTGTAAAAAAACCATATTTAATTCATATTGGACCAAAGTCGTTGAATCAGAGCAGGGAGCACTGCCCCCTTTTACTTGTGAGAGGTTTTGCATTCATCATCCAGTACTTCCCGGTACCCTGCTTTCCTCGACCCAACACGACGCAGTGCATTTTCAGCCTGCATCTTCTGGATATTTCTCTTGATAGTGCGTTCTGTCACACCGATATATGTGGCCAGTTCTGCAATGGTTGTATTGGAATTTTGCCGGATCTTCTGCAGAATTTTTCCCGGCGTTTCCTCGACATCATCCTTCATGGCACCCCACGTCATCTCCAGCCGGGGAGTTATACGGCGAAGGAAATAAACCGGTCAAGAAGAGGTGTTTTTTTCACTTCATACTGCGTCAAGTAATCCTTTTCCGATATTGCCTGCACTTCCGCCAACCCGAAAAATGCGGCAAAGTGGGACAGCGTACGATAGAAATAAGCTCGACACAACGTCTTCTCGCAAGATTGATACGAGACCGGCTCTATTTCATCGAGCAGAACCGGAAATGCCGCCAGGAAAATATCCTCATAAAATGTTTGTGGTCGTACCTCACCGCCGTATTTTCCCAACAGAAAAAGGGTAAAGAGAAAGGCCTGCTGGATAAAGAGGATATCCTGGAAACCGTCAAGATATGACCAGTTGAATTTTTGCACATAGGCCGTGAAAAGATCAGGATACACGGCCTCCATCCCCTGAGAGGTAATTTTCTTGCGACATTTGGCGGTAAGAACAAATTTTCCTTTATACTTTCTAACAAGTCCGGCTAATTCCGCCACCAGCCGCAGGCAATGGAGATCGAAAAAATCCATTTCCGACCGGATAGCGCCGAATCTGGTACGATGTTCATATTTCTCCTGCCCCCAGAAAGAGAGGGCCGCCTCCCGGCAAAAGCGCTGGGGCAGGTTGCCTTTTACCGTCGGCTTCAAACCTTTCTCGCCGATAGCCTCGACCAGCAATGCAAACAAGGTGAGCGCAGGAGCCTCCACGGGCGGTTCAAGCGATTCGGCAAACCTCACCAGTTCCGGGGAATCAAAGGGAAAGTGCAGGACACGATGCATCTGAGTCGGGGAAAGGCCGTGAAACGACGCGAGCGGACTGTTATTTTGTTTTTGTGTCAGCTGGTTCAATGCCGCCTGAACCTCTTCCAACGAGGAGAACTCCCGGCCTTCGACACCAGCCAGAACCTCGTCCATGATCCCCTGCATGCCTGCCGGACCGGCCATACCGGCCTGTTTGCCAAGGCAACATTTCTTATATTTTTCTCCGCTTCCGCATGGACAGGGATCATTTCTGCTGATTTTCATGGCGGTACAATCTCCTTTTCGATGCGGGGCAATTCTTGCTATTGACCGTTCTGCCGATTAAGCCGCTGTAAAAAAATAACATGGCCATCTTAATGCCCGGAGCGGCATAAGGAGCCGTAACGAAATCGATATAAATGGCCATGTTATTTCGTAACGGCTCCTAACAGGTCAGCACCGTGCATCTGGCAAAATATCTGGACGTTCAATCAGAAAATCAATCAATGATCCGTTTATTCTCCAATAAATCAAGAACTTCCAGTAGCCTCCGTTTTGCCTTATGCTCAACCCGCAGGGTCTGAATGAGAGTCCGCCACTGTTCGAGCCGATTTGTTGCCTGGTAAACTTTATGCATCTTGCGCAGATAGCCGGCAGCCACTTCATAAGCCTTGGGCTTGACCAGATTGATCTGCCCCTCAGCCAGCTTTTGCCAGATGGCAAGTGAAACGTCAGGATAAGTCCCGGCAACGGCCGCAGCCACCTCTCCCCCCTTGCCGAGTCCCCACCGAATAGCTTTCTGCTGCGTCTGGTAAAGCTGGACAACATCGTCGAATCGCTTTTCAAGAATGGCTATTTCAATGAGGTTGTTCAGGTCGGGAAAGTCCCGATGGAACCTCTTGTCAGACCTGGCGGCAACCTCGGGGCAGGGCAAGGGCCATGACTGTCCGACGCTGGCCGCATCAATCATGTCGGGACGCAGGCCGCTTTCCAGAAAAGAGAGGGCTGCGGTACGGACAGCCGGCCAGCAATTCATCTTTTCAGCCGCCTGTTCTAATTCCAGATAATTGGCAGGGGATGGATGATTGAAAAAATCCTGGGCCCGGTAGGCGGCAACCAGATCAATTTTACTTTCATGCGAGGCAAGCTCACGAAGTTTTTTCTGCAGGCTGGCGGCAATGCCAGGGGCGTTATCCACCGTTTTTTGAAACCCCTTGACACACCACTCCCTTGCCTTGTCAGAACTGCCGCTCTGCAAAAATGTATCGACGAGCCGTTCATAGCATTGGGTCAAGTCCGCCTCACTTTCGAGCAGAGGAATAACTTTTTTCTGCTGACCACTTCGTTCAAAGGCCTCAATCAGCCAGTTCATCAACCTTTTCCGCTGATATGTGCTTGAAAAATTGTCCGGCTTGGGCACGGGCATGGCGTTGATTTTGTCCTGAAGGCTGCCCGCAACCTCGCTCCAGTCTTTCTTGCCGTACGTCTTCTTTCGGATGAATTGTTCACAGGAATCGCTGATGGCATACTGGTCTTCGAAAAAGATATCGATCATCCACAGTAATTGTTCCGGCCTTGACAGCGACGAGGCCATTACTGCCTGAAAGACTATCTCCATGCAGTCCCTGAGTTCATAAACCACTTCACCATCGTCATGGGATTGTTCCACCTGCTCGTTGCCCTTTTGCCAGAGTTCGCGGCCAAGTTCCACCACAATATCGGCATGTCCTTCTTTCAACAAATCGGCAAACCGCTCCTTGATATGAGAATAGTCGGGCCTGCTCCCCTCGTCATTCCATCGATTAGTCCAGGCAGGCTCATCGGTCACCGCTATGATTTCCTTCCGCAGGGCAATGGCGAGCTTATCAATTCTGCCGCTTCGCAGTTGCTCGTCTTCCAGAATCTTCCGTTTGACCTCCGGATGACGGGCCGCAAGATCAGTCAACAGCACGATCAGCTCTTCCTTGCTTTTCTCACCCAGGATTCCGGCCAGCACCGTAATCTTGCCACCACCTGATCCTGGCGACGCAACCCTGGCAGTCATGATTTCCCGATCATCCCGATCATCCTCCTCCCAGAACTCGTCATCTTCATCGTCATCTTCATCGTCATTGTCATCGGAGTCATCAAAAACGGTTCTATACAGGTCTCCCTGTTTATCCACCAGGGGAAGCTTCCGCCCTGCTTTCTCCTGTTCCAGAGCGGCCAGGACAACGGCCACGGCATGTTTGCAGGGCCCCCAGTACGGGCAGGAACAGAACCAGTCAAATTCACCACCTACACCAACCTCAACATGAGTGGCGTAATCCTCACTACCTGAAACCCATGCGATCAGCCCGCCGCTTTCAGTCATAGCCAGGTCGGTGACATTTTTGATGTATGTCTTGCCACGGCCCATGATTGTACTGCCGACCCACTGCCGCAGATCCGTCCAGGTCAGACTATGTAATGATTCATTCATCGAACGCCTCCATCCCCATAAAAGAGTTCATTTTTCCGCGCGACAAGGTTCAGTGTCCTGGCGATATCTGTGTAAAATGGCCGACAAATTCAAGATAACTGCTACCGCCCTTGCTTCTTCTCTGAATGGAACGATACACGGCGGCCAAAACCTTGACCAATATTTCGGCGGGGACGTGCTTCAGCTCTTTACTGACCGCCTGGGAAAGTAACTGGTACCCTGAATCTACGGCCGGTTCCATCATAGGTTGTTTTTCATCCTTGAAATGATATCTGTCAATCATCATTTCCACGAGGCGGGCAGCGATTCTGTCATTGACGTTTTCACCATCCGCCGCCCATACCCTGCAGAGAGTTGTTTCGATATTTTCGGCAATCCTCTCAAGCTCAAGGGAATGAGCCATCTCCTCGGTGGTGAAACAGGGCACGCTCCTGTAGTTCCGACTGGCCGAAACGGGCAGAAAAAAAGAACAACCTTCACATTTTGCCAGCTCACGAGTCTCGCCGCAGCAGAGGCTGCAGATAAAAGTCCCGCTACTCTTGCATTTCCTTTTCCCTTTCCTGGAATCACATACTGTGCATTTTGCCATGTTGATTCACTCCGTTCGTTACAAATGTCGCGACCTTCTCATTATGAAAATGAAAATACTTGACCCCTTTTTCAGACAAGCTCCGCTTCATTGTCCGGTTTAGTTTTTGCATACGTTCGCCTCCTTGCTTTTAAGGAGGGGTCAGGGGTGGTAGTCTTTGTTTTTCTTCACGAGTCACGTCCATAATCAGCACTAACCCCAATAAACGGGATAAGTGCCTTGCGGATTGTTTTCTTGCAAAAAAACACCCCCGGCCCCTCCTTAACAAGGAGGGGGGCTAAATTCATCATTTTTTTTAATGCCAATATCTCACCGGACACTACTGACAAGTTCCGCTTTATCGGCAGTTAATTTATCTTAAAGATAATCCGGCAATTAACGATCAACGACTCAAACAGTTTCGATTTTCCGGTACCGTTTTTGCCGACAAAGACATTAAGCCGCTGTAAAAAAATAACATGGCCATCTAAGTGCCCGGATCGGCATAAGGATCCGTAACGAAATAGATATAAATGGCCATGTTATTTCGTAACGGCTCCTAAGTTGTTCCCTCATTCACTAAAGGCAGTTCCCAGTTAATGGGTGTCTTTGCATGCCCCTGCAAATAGGCGTTGGCTTTGGAAAAATGCTTGTTGCCAAAAAAACCACGATGGGCGGACAAGGGGGACGGATGCACCGACTGCAGCACCAGGTGACGCTTTTTATCGATGATCGCCCCTTTTTTCTGGGCGTAACTGCCCCACAGGAAAAACACCAGCCCGGAATGTTCGCTGTTCAGCGTCTGAATAACGGCATCGGTGAAACGTTCCCACCCCTTGCCATGGTGAGAAGCCGCCCTGTTCTGTTCCACGGTCAGCACGCTGTTGAGCAGGAGCACACCCTGCTGTGCCCAGCTATTGAGACATCCATGGTTGGCCGGCTGGACACCAAGATCCGTATGGATTTCTTTGAAAATATTTTTAAGGGAGGGAGGGGGCGCTACCCCCGGCATGACGGAAAAACACAGGCCGTGCGCCTGTCCCGGACCATGATACGGGTCCTGGCCGATGATCACGACCTTCACTTCCTCAAAGGGAAGCAGGTTCATGGCATTAAAGATATTTTTCCCTTCCGGGTAAATGATCTTTCCGGCCCCTTTTTCCTGGATCAGGAACTGTCTGAGGTTGTGCATATACTCCTGCTCAAATTCACCTCCGATCCGACTCTTCCAGGATGGTCGTAACTGAACTCGATCTTGTATCTCAGACATTGGACGACACCTTTGAGTGGTTAACTTCCGGCCCCATTATTCGTAACAAAAATCACTTGATAGCAGCTTCGATAATAAACTATATCATATCAACAACATAACCAGACACCGACACATCCCCTATCGCAGAACTTTTTTAATTCAACCATTTTTTTTTGATAGAATCACACACCCGTAACTGAATACCTCCTCCAACGCTTTTCACCTGTGTAAATAATCAGGCCATCATCCGAAAGAGACTCCAATGCATATTTAACACGGTGACGATCTAATTCCGGAGCAATACGAGCATGAATATCGCTGATAGCTGAGCCGGGATACCGGCGAAGGTCTTCAAGAATAAGGGCCTTTAACCTGTGTGGTTCTATGAGACTCAATGTGGTGACACTGGAAAAATCCAGCTTCCGCAACAAATCAAACATTTGTGCCATTATATCTTATGTTGTGTATCAAAATATATGTATTCATCATTCTATTTTTCAGAAGCCAGATATTTTCTGTCTAAGTTCAAAAAAAGTCTCTTCAACTCGCCTCATAACTTTTCAGTAAAAGAGGTTTGGCCTTTTCAAAATCAGCCATTGAACCAATTGTTATTTCCAGGTCACCAGTCCCAAAATGACCGGTTTTCTTGACGTCGCGGGTAAAGCCCTTTTCAAGTTCTATTGACTCAGGATCAACTTTGACATACACCAAAAGCTTACCAGTGCCAGTATGCACCTCAACGCAGGCAAAATTTTTGATCCGTTTAAAGGCAAAATAAAACTTCAAAATCTTAAACTGAACATCATCTCCCTGCGCCATCAAATACGCCTTTATTTCCTCATAAAGGTCTTTCTGTTCCTGCTTGGCCTGCGCCAGATATTCCGTAACAGTCTTATACTGACTTTTACCTGGCTTAACCGGTTTATCATTATCAGAATATGCGACAACCGCAGTAGTAGCATTAACCAGTTCCAGCACAAGCAGGTCCTCCCCATATCGCCGATATCGAATAAGTTCTATATTCCGATTAATCTGCTGAACGACATGTGCATCATACTTGGTAAAATCACCGGCGACACAAAGCAGTCTTGGGCTTGACCACTCAATAGCATCGGAAACTTCCTTGCCAAGCTTCTTCATGACCAGAAGAATAAATTCCGCTTTATGGTCCATCAGCCAGTCAAGATAAAACAAACCCTGGTTGATGACGTTTTCGTTCATGGCCCGCTTGTATTCAATGATTACCGGACAGCCGTTCTCATCAACCCCAAGGGTATCAATTCGGCCACCGTGGGTTTTACCTGTGGAATATTCAGTTGCCAGAAAGCGAACTCCAAGAAAATTCTCGAGATGAGCTTCTAGCTGGGTCTGAAGCGACTTCTCCACCGAAGCGGAGCGCCCTTCAAGTTCAAGGACTTCGTCTTTTTGAATTCTGAATAGTTTGATGTCACTCATTGGTTTTTTGCCTTAGGCTTATGTGCTTTTTACGAAAATCATCGAAAATAAATCAGACTCGCTTTCCCCATAACTCCTGCACGTTTGTCTTCTCTATTCTCCTCAACTTAACATTCATTCTGCCACTCCCAAATCATCAGCTATCTCTTGAAATTGCTCCAAGGCAGCTTGGAGGTCTTCGATGATTTCGGCAGCGATGATGCTGGGTTCGGGCAGGTTGTCCGAATCTTCCAGAGATTCGTCCTTGAGCCAGAAGATGTCGAGGCTGGCCTTGTCGCGATTGATGATTTCGTCATAGTCATAGACCCGCCAGCGTCCAGCCTGGTTGTCTCCAGACCAGGTGGAGTTGCGGTCCTGACGGTTAGCCGGGTTGTAGCATTCGACAAACTCATCGAGGTCGGCACGCTTTAAGGGATTAGTCTTGAGGGTGAAGTGGATATTGGTGCGGAGATCGTAGATCCAGAGTTTTTTGGTCCAAGGGGTTTCCGAGGCCGGTTTTTTGTCGAAAAAGAGGACGTTGGCCTTAACCCCCTGGGCATAAAACAAGCCGGTCGGCAGACGCAACAGGGTGTGGACGTCGCAATCATGCAAAAGCTTACGGCGGACCGTCTCGCCGGCCCCGCCTTCAAAAAGCACGTTATCCGGCACCACGATCCCGCAGCGGCCATGCTGTTTGAGCAGGGTTTTTACGTGCTGGAGGAAGTTAAGCTGTTTGTTGGAGGTGGTGGCCCAGAAGTCCTCCCGCTCGACAATATCCGTCTCCTTGGAGGCCTTGCCGTCTTCGCCGACAATGGTGGTGCTGCTCTTCTTACCGAAAGGGGGATTGGTCAGGACAATATCGAAACGGTCGCCTGGATCGGCAGCCAAGGCATCGCTCACTGTCAACGGCAGTTTGCCATCGTTATTGCCGATGCCGTGCAGCATAAGGTTCATGGCACAAAGGCGGGCTGTGCTTTGGACCAGCTCCCAGCCGGAAAAGGTGACGTCCTTGAGGGCGTGCTTCTCCTCCTTGGTCATATTAGGGTTGTTGGCGATAATATGGTCATGGGCGGCCAGCAGAAAACCGCCGGTGCCGCAGGCAGGATCGCAGATTTTCTCGCCCGGTTTCGGTTGGATTACATCGATCATGGCCCGGATCAGCGGGCGAGGGGTGAAATACTGACCGGCCCCGGACTTGGTATCCTGGGCGTTCTTTTCCAGCAAGCCCTCGTAGGCATCGCCCTTGACATCGGCGCTCATCACCGACCAGTTTTCCTTGCCGATCAGGTCAACCAGCAACCGCCGCAGTTTGGCCGGGTCCTGAAACTTGTTCTGGGATTTGTTGAATATCAACCCAAGCAGGCCCTTTTCCTTACCCAATTGATCCAGGAGATGGCGGTAGTGGTCAAAAAGTTCATCGCCATCTTTCTTGATCAAGCTGGGCCAGTCGTATCCTGCCGGCACCGCACTTGGCTTGTTGTAAGGGGCCTTGGTCCGCTCATCCGACATTTTGAGAAACAGGAGATACGTCAACTGCTCGACGTAATCACCATAACTCATGCCATCGTCGCGCAGGACGTTACAGTAGTTCCATAGTTTTTGTACGATATTAGCTGGGGTCATGATTTTCCTGAATTTCTTGTCTAACCTCGTTTAACCATATTGAAGGCCGTTCGTTACCTTTGCTGATATAGACACTCACTACTTCTTTTGCTTTGCGCAAACCCTCATGGCCCTTCCTTACGAGGTTCTTAAAAAATTGACGAAAAGCCTCTTCTGGATAATCATAAACATCTGCCGCTTCTATAATTTTCATCCAAACTGTATGTGTCTCAAAGGGTTGACTCTTGCTGATCCTCGCAAGACTCTCAAATAAGTGGTAGGCATTAAATTCTTCGCTGGCATATGGGGCTATTGTGAGCAGCCAATTTATATTATCTTTATCAAAATGATTAACAAAGTCGGCCCAAGTGCACAGTTTGGAGGCTAGCTTACGCCCTTCCTTTTCTGAAAAGTCAATCTGATCAAGAAGTCTAGGCCACAACTCAAAAACCTTTCCCCTAAGATTCTCATCACTTCTTTTACGCAATGTCCATAAAAACCAAATTAGCTGGCCTAATTCATTATTCTTGTTCCTGACCAATAATGCGTTGATTAGGCTGCCTTCCTCAGATAATTTTTCGAAATTATTAATATAGGCTACGGCAATATTCTGAATCACCCTTTCATCTACTCTTTCTCTGATATTTTCATCATCAAGGGCTTTTATTAAATCACCATTTTCTTTTAGATAAGAGAATATTTTTTGATAAACAGTCCCGATATAAGAGTAACCTTGAATTGCGCAGAGCCACCTCAGATAATTTTCTTGGTCGAAAATCTTTCCTAAATTTCCTGTCACCCAATCCCAAGACATATATAGAAAATTTGGTAGGTAGTTTGTAACAAGGGTGGCAAATTCGTATTCTGGTTTTTCTGCGTCGGCTCGTAACAGTTCTGCATCATAAATTGGTTGGAAATGAGCCCAAGCCTCAGAGTGATTTTTGTTATTCTTCTTGTCGGCTAGACGACAACAACGGAGAGACGTGTTTATTAATGCTTCAAGACAGTGACCTCGCGGGCTATTTATGGATAATGATACAGCGTCACTATTTTCTTTGAACTCATCCCCCTCTTCCTTAGTTAAAAGGAGGGTAAGAATGTCTTCAGCATCTTTTAAATATTTCTCGTTAAAAGCATGATCATCGGATTTTGTGCCTGATTCGATTAAACGCCCGATACTGCTTACTATCCAAAAGGGCGTGGCAACAAAATGCTCTCTCTGCTCTCTATTTGGTATATCCCAGAAACGATCCTGACTAATCACCTCGCTACAAAAACCAAACAAACAAGGCCAAATGTCATCCCATGGCAATTGATTTTTGTCTGACCATAAATCCCTGTATGCCTCAATAATTGAATAAATATATGCGAAATCCAGATCAATAAACTTATGAAGTTGACTATAAAATTTAAGTGGGTCTGTTTTTACTGTTTGTTTAAAACCACGAGAAAGTCCCTCGATACCAGGTTCTCGCAAACCTCCTGAATCTTGAAAAGAAGCCAAAAAATCTACAACTTCTTCGATAGTATACGATTGTAATTCCTCAACAGATACTGGAGACTTCCTCCCTCCCCAACCAACAGAAATATAACTGGAGAAATCAGGATGTTCTGGCACGGCTTTGGCCATTCCAACATTATCATTATATAATTTTGTCTCTTCCTTTCCATGGTCTTTGATTGCAGACAACCAAATTGCTTGGTGGTAAAAAGTAGCAGCCTCATGAGCATTGCCATCATCATCGGTCTTATCAATATTCGATATTATCTCTAAGACCTTCTGCTTTTGCTCCACACTAAAGTTTTGATAGTTACGATTTAATAAGTGCCATAGTTCGTGCCGGTAATTGCTCCCGAAGTATTCTTCTTTTAACAATTCATCAATGAAATCAGAACAAAGTGGATAGTATTTATCAATCGTATAGATCGCCAATCTACGAATTGTCTGGTACTCACACTCCATCATCACTTTGATATGTTCTTTCGCCTCTACTGGTTTACTTGCCATAAAACCATCAAGCGCGTTTCGATAAGCGCAAATCAATAAATTTTCAGCATCATTTTTGTGTTTGTTCTGCTCATGATTTTCGATCGCTGGTTGCCAAATAGCAGACCATGAATCGTTAGACAACTCGTTAAGAATATTCTTAAGTTGATTGTCAAAAATTGTAATAGCAGTTTGACCAAGTTTTTCTCCTGCTAAGCGTGTGGTTCTTTCTATGATTTTATCTGCGTAATAATATTCGGTGCGGAGCTTTGAGTCTTTCCGGACACTCTCGCCAAAATCTTGGTCTTCAAAATCAACTTTGAACAGAATTTCTATAACTCGCACTGCAAGTTGTGATGAGTGCTCGTCCCCGATTTCGAGCAAATGTGCGAGCCACTTTCCAATTTCATCCGCGACAAGGCTTCGCTCAAAAATATCATCAAGCCAATAATCAATTAAATCGACATGGTCAGTAGTTATGTGCCTATAGGGCAATCGGGAAAGTAACTCGGAGAATTGCCACCAGGTGCGATAGTTACTAAAACCACTATCTTTGGCAAAATTTGTTGAATTGACAATGATTTCAAGAAACTTCACGACTAAGTCTTTATTTTCCTCTTCTGAAAGGGTTGGAGCTGTTCTTATTAAGTAATCAACCGCAGTCCAATGTGGTATTTTCACATGCCCTTCTTCAGATACATTTACAGGTATTGGATTTTGATCTGGATTAAAATATCC
The DNA here is from genome assembly GCA_019429365.1 of Bacteroidales bacterium. Classification (GTDB taxonomy): domain Bacteria; phylum Bacteroidota; class Bacteroidia; order Bacteroidales; family UBA7960; genus UBA7960. The sequence goes on from JAHYJD010000070.1 coordinate 14,083, forward strand.
CCTTGAATCAAGGTGTTCAAACCACTTAGCCCCTTTGACTTTTCTGAGAAATAAAGGTCTCAGCTCTTCTTTTTCGTCAACCCGTTGTAACAGATCTTGTTCTTTGGCTGAAAGTTTACTCATTGCCCAAAACCTCATCCATCAGTTCAAGATCGCTTGTAATAGATGGTTTTTTGAACTCGATTTGTTCAGCCCATGATTTCATTATCCCTTCGAGGCATTTGTAGTCTTTATGGTCTCTAACAAAGCCAAGAAGGTAGACTCCGAACGATTTTTGATAATAACTATGCAAGTTTTCATAAAGTGGTCGCTGACTTTGGAAAAATCCTTGCAAAGCAAAACGTTTTCTATCCGCTGTTTCTTTAACACGCCCCCTACGCAAAATATGCTCAAGAATTTCAGCTTCTTCTAATCCATAACCGAGGAACAAAACTGTTTTTTTTGCAAACAGTTTACCTAGAAATTCTTGTACGTTTTCGTGATCATAATGCTCAAGATATTCTTTGGTTGTTACTATCATTGTCTCCGGTTTACCGATAGCGCCATGCAAATGAACAACGGTGCCAGGGGCATCAAGTAGCTTCGCAAAGAATTTATTTCTCTCTGAAATTCTGTAAACAGTTGTTGACGTGGTCGACCCATCCTCAGTCTCAGAGTGACGTGGTGCAATTAATTCGTCATAGTTTGTTGTTACGCAGGGACAACCGATATCGTTTATCGCCTTATAAATACTGTCTCCTTCAGTTTTCCCTGAGAGGTGTTTGGTAAGATCCAAACTATATCCATTATCTCCTGCTAACAGATTTGCGATTGTAAGTTGTTTTTTTGGATCCAATGTCCTTAATTGTGCAATTTCAGAGTAATTCAAATATCCATGAGACCGAAGGTCCTCAAGTGCCAATCCTGCAAGACCAGACCATGATGGAAGGTCTAACAACATGGATGCCCCTGCACCAATAAACAAAACTAGTTCCCCATTTAATCCGGCTTCAATAATCTCTTCAGGAGGATCAACTATTTCACGCAAATCAGGTGCTTTACTCATTCATATTCACCTTGACCTTTCATTAAATACTCCTCTTGAAAATGCTTTACTCAAAATGGATTGACGAAGACTTTCAGCTCGAACCAAATTTGCACCCACTTCCTTCTCCAATTCTGACAATCGAGAAACCTTTCTATCAACTTCCATTACAATCGCGTTTTGTTCAGCAATAGAACATAAAGGGATAGCGCATTCTTTTAACTGAGTTGTATTTATTCTTGGCCGTGTAGCCCCATGTATTTCCATAGCCAATTGATTATAGGCGTTTCTAGTCCCAAGAAACATTTCAAGGAATCGGATCAAAAGTGTTTCACCATGTACACGAACACAAAAACAATCAGCTTTGTTAATGGCAACATCAATTTGTTTTGGAAGTGAAACCACACGAGTACTACCAGCAATAAAAGAAGAAAAGATGATATCCCCAAAGCTGACAGTATGTTTTTTCAACCCATCATATTTGCTTTCAGATATGTATGTCTTTTTTTCATCAATAAACTCTAGCTCACCGATGTTCTCTAAACGAATTACTCGTATGCCTTTTTCGACATAGTCACTACTCTTGAGGTTAGACCCGAACGGACCGTCAAAGACATCTACATTACAATTACCTAGTTTTACCCAAGTCCACTCCGGTGGAAGTGCTGACAAGCGACCCAGATCGTCTGCACTTAGGGCTGACAGGTCTATGGGTTTTCTGGGCTTTGCAGGTTTTTTATCTTTCTTCCCACCCAGCTCCCATGATTTCACCACTTCTGTCCATTCCGAAAGCTGTGCCTTGTGGCGTTCCTTCCGATCAGTTTTTATGCGTTCGAGGATTTTGGAGGCTGGTTCTACATCGGGATGTTGTTTGCGCCATTCTTCGGTGAGTTTGCCTTCGACAGCGGCCTTGAGGACGGCGGCTTTGTAGCGTTTGATGTTGGCCTTGACGCGCTTGAGGTTGGCAACGGCTTCATCAAGACGGGAGAATTGTTTTTCGATTTCCGCAACGATGCGTTTTTGTTGTTCGAGAGGTGCTATTGGGATGGGCCATCTTTCAATCTGCTTTGAGCTAATATTTTGAACAGCAACCCCTTTCGCAACTTCATTGAGTTCTCGTTTGATGGAAAGGAGAAAATACTCTACATACTTTTTTGAGCCTTCAACATTTTCAATCAGTAACCCTGTCCGCTGATTCTGTAACGCAGGGAAATCCTCTCTATAAGTTGATAGACTCCCAATCGAACCAGACAAACCTATTAGGACATCACCTTTTTCAATCTTGTATCCTGAATGATTTTCAAGAAAATCTTCTGGTAAGAATTTCGGCTTATCAAAATTTACGGGGTCAGTGCTTAGATTGGTTTGTCTGATAACAGGTACGCCTTTTTCAACATTAAAGTCTTCGCTTTTAAATGCATATCCGTTGCGGATCTTCACAAGGTCTTGGACTTCTCCTAAAACCCATCCCTCAGGTAAATGCAGATTTGACAGGGGATTTATTCCGATCTCTTGTTTTTTATTCACGCCGCTAACGCCTCATTCAATTCTTCAATTATCACATTCAACTCCTCACCGAAGAGCTGGTGTACCTTGCCGAGTCCACCTTCCTGGGCAAAGGGCGCATAGTCAAAATCGACCGCTCCCGGCGTCCATGCCTCCCGCGACACGAGTACGTCCTGTACGGCGTCCGTTTCAATGCCAAGATTGGCAGCAATAGGATCGCGAATCATCATGACTTCCCCGATTTTTTCGGCGTGCTGTTCTTTTTGCGAGACGATTTGGCTGGCAGCTTCTTTACCGCCTCTTCAAACGCCTGCTCGTCCGTAATCGCTTCGGCGGTCAAGCGGCGTGTTGCAAATTTTTCATAGTGTTCCAGCGCGAGATGGTCGGCGACTTCCTTGGCGACCTTGCCGGCATTGGTGAGAATGTCGCGCTCATTGAAGTGCAGGAAGGCATCGAGCTTTTCGCGCCAGTCGCGCATATAGAGAACCTGGCGACGGCGTGCCTGGTCTTCGGCGTAGTCGAGATACATGGTGACGATGCGGTTGAGTTCCTGGATTTCGTTTGCGCGCAGGTAGTTCTTGGCAATGGTGACGTCTGTTTTGCGCACCTTGGCACCCTTCCACGAGGTCAGGCCCATATTGGGTTGGGTGTGGTCGGCACGTTCGGCAATGAGTTCGGCGGCAGTCATGCCGGTGGTGGCCCAATGCAATTTGTTCTGGATGACCTGAAAGAATTTTAGAGTATCAACATCGTTAGGCTGGTAATCGGCGGCCAATGCGAAGATATCGCGCACCTTGAGATACATCCGCTTCTCGCTGGCGCGGATGTCGCGGATGCGTTCGAGCACCTCATCAAAATAATCCGGCACGCCGGGGCCAGGCGGGTTTTTCAGGCGCTCGTCATCAAGGAGGAAACCCTTGTGCAGAAACTCGCTGAGCCGGGCCGTGGCCCATTGGCGGAAAGTCGTACCCCGAGGGGAGCGGACACGGTAGCCGACCGCAATAATCATATCCAGGCTGTAGTGCTTGACCTGACGGCGCACCTGTCGGCCACCTTCGGATCGAACTATTAAGTAATCCTTAATAGTTGCCGCTTCTGAAAGCTCACCCTCTGCGAGAATATTTTTTATGTGGAGATTGATGTTTGGAATCGTCGTCTGAAACAGGTCCGCCATGAGCACTTGGCTTAACCAAAGGGTTTCATCTTCAAAGCGGCATTCGATACGGGTACGGCCATCCTCGGTCTGGTATAAGATGAGTTCGCCACCGGGATGGTT
>JAHYJD010000071.1 GCA_019429365.1 Bacteroidales bacterium
ATGATCAGATCATCGTTTTCCCCGACTTTGCCCCACGTACACAGGACAATATTGTGTATTTCGACAATATTACCTTCAATGCTGCTGGTGACGACCCTGACGGTCCAACCGTAGCCGCTCCCACACCACCGGCACTTGACCCGGCAAATGTACTGTCTGTTTTCAGTGATGCATATTCAGATGTGGCGGGTACTAATTTCAATCCCGGCTGGGGTCAGACAACCCAGGTAAGCTTTGTTGAAATTGCAGGTAATGAAACCATGAAATATGCCAGTTTCAATTACCAGGGTACTGAATTTGCCAGTGCATTGAATGTTACACAAATGGAAACACTCCACCTTGATATGTGGACTGCCGATGCTACATCAGTAAACATATTCCTGATCAGCCCCGGACCGGTTGAAACAGCCTTTGCTTTGCCCATTACTCCCAATCAGTGGGTTAGTTATGATATTCCATTAACGGCATTTACCGGCGTTAACCTTGCAGATGTTATCCAGTTTAAGTTTGATGGCGGCAATGGTTCTCAAACCCTCTACCTTGACAATCTTTATTTTTACAAAGAAGGCAGTGTTACAGAAGGACCCAGAAACCCCATCGATTTTGAAGATGGCGGTTACGGTGCAGACTGGACATGGACGGTGTTTGAAAACGCTTCCAACCCCGCTTTAGAAATTATTTCCAATCCCGATCCTTCAGGAAATAACACTTCTGCCACAGTTGCCAAATTTACTGCATTGCAGGCAGGAAATCCCTGGGCTGGTGTTGAGTCAGCACATGGCGATACCGATCTGGGAACATTCCTGCTGGATGAAACCAATTCAATCATCAAAATCATGGTGTGGAAACCTGTGATCAGCGATGTAGGTATCAAACTGGCAACCGCCAGCGGATGGGCACAGCCCGAATTAAAAGTGGCCAATACCGTGATCAATGCATGGGAAGAACTCACTTTTGACTTCTCCGGGGTACCCAACAACCCAGGTGGCGAAATGTATGATCAGATCATCGTTTTCCCCGACTTTGCCCCACGTACACAGGACAATATTGTGTATTTCGACAATATTACCTTCAACGCTGCTGGTGAAGAAGGAACCGATGCATCGCTGAGCGATCTTCAGGTTGACGGCACAACCGTAGCCGGTTTCTCCCCTACTGTACTTAACTACTCTGTAGTATTGCCTGAAGGTACAACTGTTGTACCTACAGTAACTGCAACCACCAATGATCCTGAAGCAAGTGCGGTTATTACTCCCGCCGGTGCAATCCCGGGAACAACAAGTATCCTGGTTACTTCGGCCAATACCCAGGTTGAACGTACATATACCGTAGCATTCAGCATAGAAACAGGTGTTGTAGATGGCCCCAGAAACCCCATCGATTTTGAACCCGGTGGTTATGGCGCCGACTGGACATGGACTGTTTTCGAAAACGAAACCAATCCACCGCTGGAAATTATTGCTAATCCTGACCCTTCAGGCATAAATACCTCCGCAACGGTAGCTAAGTTTACCGCATTACAGGAAGGTAATCCATGGGCAGGCGTTGAATCGCAACAAGGCGTTGACTTAGGTACCTTTGAATGGAATGATGACAACCGTACTGTGAAGATCCATGTATGGAAACCCGTTATCAGTGATGTGGGAATTAAGTTTGCCACCGAAACCGGCTGGGCACAGGTTGAGCTTAAAGTATCTAATACAGTTACCAATGCATGGGAAGAACTTACTTTTGATTTCTCCAATTACATCAACCCACCCGATGGCAACGGAACACTTGGACAAATCATTATCTTTCCCGATTTTGATCTGGATGGCAGAGAACAGGATAACATTGTGTATTTCGACAATATTACCTTCAGTGCCGGCGGCGGTGTTGTTACTCCTGACGAGCCCACCGTGGCAGCACCCACGCCTACCATTGATGCAGCCAATGTAATTTCGCTCTTCAGCGATGCTTACACTGATGTTCCGGTCGATACCTGGAGAACCAACTGGTCAGTAGCAGATTACGAAGAAGTAACCATCGATGGCAATCCCACCAAGAAATACACCAACCTCGACTTTGTGGGTATTGAAACAGTGGCTAACCAGATCGACATCACTGGCATGACCCATTTCCACGTGCATGTTTGGTCTCCCAATGCTACCTTATTCCGCGTTAAACTTGTTGACTTTGGCGCTGATGCCGCTTATGGCGGTGGCGACGACACAGAGCACGAAGTTCCATTCCCCGACTTAACCCAGGGCGAATGGGTGAGCCTGAATATTCCTTTGACTGACTTCGCTAACCTAGCAGGAAGGCAGAATATCGCGCAGTTAATATTTTCTGGCCAGCCAACCGGTGCACTCACCGTTTACATTGACAATGTGCTCTTCTATTCTGATGGAACCAGCGTAAACGAAATTGATGCCGTTCAGAACCAGGTGAGGGTATATCCCAACCCCGTCCGATCGGGTGAGACGGTTATGCTCAACGCACAGGTAAAACAGGTCGATGTTTTTGACATTAGCGGAAGAATGATCCTGTCTTCAACCTCTAACGAAATAAATACCGCTGGCATGAACCGCGGGGTATATTTTGTAAGAATTCACACCCTCAATGGCGGGTTGCAAACCCAAAAACTGATTGTGAATTAAATTTCATTTCAAGAAAAAAGCCGTCCTTTTACGGACGGCTTTTTTCTCTTTTTCTCAGCGCATTTTTAAATTGTTTTACATTTACTAAAACTTCAAAAAATGTCTTCAGAAACTATCCTAATCATCATTGGTGCTATTCTCGTTTTGATTGCGGTTGTGGATAGCATTTCATTTCGTGGAACTTCACTGGATTTAATGAATGTTAAATTAAAAATCCCGTTGGCTGTATTGGGTATTTTATTAATCTTTTACGGGGCATATGCCTATGTGGGTGCAAATATGCCAGGCCAGATTGAACAGCCGGTTTTAGGAAGTAAAAAACAAATAGAATATCCGATCAAAAGTATTCAGGTGATATCGCCGGTTGAGAATGATTCTGTAAAATGCAGGATTTTAACTTACGGCGTTTATCCTGAATCGCATGAGAAAGATATTTGGGTGCTGTTAAAACCCAGTAACAACTTATATTATCCTCAGTCTGATCATACCAATACCTCGTATAAAAGAAATGGTGAATGGCAGGTTATCACTCGTTTTGGAGGTGATAAAGGAGAAAAATATGACATTATTGTGTATGAAACTGATTCGTATACCTCTGAGTTTTTTACCACTACCATACAACAATGGAATGAATTGCGGTTATTCCCTGGCCTGGAGTTAGATGAGATTCCTGCAGGAGCCCGTGAAGTTGACAGGATTAGCGTTTATTTGCAAGAGAATTGCAGGGGTGTATATTAATTATCCGGAAAGATAATTGGTATCGTACACTGGACAGGCAGAAAGGATTAGAGGTATATCCGAATACTTGTCGGAATCCTATTGTATTTTTTATTATATTGCATAAATTTAAATACTGACGACACAGATAACATTTGAAGGCTTCTCCAATACTTTTATTTATTTTTATTTTCGGCACTTTTTCGCTAACAGGGCAAAATTTTCCGAAAAAAGGGGTTCCTTTGCTCGAAAACTTCCCACCTTCCAATTATCAAAACAAAGGCAAAATATGGGACATTGCATCTGCACCCAATGGGATAGTCTATATGGCCGCCGACCTGGGATTGATAGAATATGATGGAAAAACCTGGAACACTTTCAAGGGTAGCACAGGTTTTACCCGCTCACTGAAAGTAATAAATGATTCAATAATATATACTGGTTCAGACCTGGATTTTGGAATATGGCGAAAAAATCAATTCCTGGCCTTTGAATACACTTCTTTGTATCCTTTCCAGCAGGACCTTGCTGAACTAAATGAAGAATTCTGGAAAGTTTACCAAGTCGAAGATCACATTCTGTTTGTTTCCTCTCAAAACATTTACATATACAGAAACGACCAACTGACCAAAATCGCAGCCCCCGGCAAATTCAGTGGAAGTTTTGCCGTTAATGACTCACTGTATTTTGCAGATGAAACATTGGGTCTGCTTATCTTACGAAATTTAGCGCTCAGACAGGTATTTCCTTTTCCTGCAGGGCAGCATCTGACCATTTCAGGCATCTATCACCACGGAAACGATAAGATTATTGTTACCAGGGATTCGGGCTTGTTCCGGTATTCTAACGGTAATCTGAGCCCGGAAAACAACCTATTTTCTGAAACTTTAAAAACGGCCACGGTTTTTAGTTTTGAGCATATTGAAAATAATTACCTGGCTTTTGGCACCGTACTCCGCGGATTGTTTGTTGCCGACCTGAACGGGAATGTCATTCATCAGATCAATAAAAACAAAGGACTTCAAAACAACACCATTTTAAGCCTGCACTACAGCCATTCAGGTAAACTTTGGCTGGGAATGGACTATGGAATTTCTGTCATTGACCTCAATAACCACTTTACGTATTTAGTTGATTACCGGGGCGACTTTGGCACTGCGCAAACCGCCCTGCTTCGAAACGGCATTTTCTACCTTGGTACCAACCAGGGCCTGTACCAAACCCCCTGGGAAAACCTGAACAACGATGCTGAGTTTTCGCGCTTTGAGCTGGTTGAGGGTACAGAAGGTCAGGTCTGGGCCTTAACAGAATTTGAAAACTCGATGTTTATTGGCCACGACAGGGGCTTGTTCAGTTACACCCAAAGCGGACTGCAAAGAATTGGCAATCATCAGGGCGTCTGGACCATCCTGCCTTATAAGGATTATTTACTGGCAGGAAACTACAATGGCATCTCTGTTTTCGAAAAATCGGGCAACGACTGGGTTTTTCTCAAAAGGATGGAGCTAATTCTTGGGTCGTGCAATCAACTCATCACAGAAAATGAGGATATTTTATGGGTCAATATTCCAAACTTTGGGTTGATCAGGGCCGTGCTCGACAATGATTTATTTCCTGTTGAAAGAGTGATTTTTCCAGAGGAAGATTTTGAAGGCAGCCACCCCAGGCTATTTAAGGATGAAGAAGGGATACACCTTCTTACCAGTAACCATAAGTATACCTACAATGCCAGCAGCAACGACTTCTCGCGCGACACGACCGAAATACTCTTTCCGGGTATTGAAGCCCTGCTGCCTGGTTTTTACAAACCTGTTGCACTGAACCAGGACTACGAGTTTTTTCCGGTTTACAATGGTTTTGCACTTAAATACCTGCATTTTGCCGAAGAATTGAATGCACCCCATGCTCTTCCGGTATTGCGAAAGGTGGAAGCTTTTAACAATGATGAAAAAGCCCTGTTCTTCCCTGGCGCCCTTATCCCATCAAGGTTTAACAACCTGAGATTTGAATTTGTGGTTCCTAACCGTAGCGATGTTTTATATCAATACCTGTGGAGTGGCAAACAAGAATGGAGCAAATGGTCCCCGGAGAATAATTTTGATTTTTACAACTTAAAGCACGGCAATCATACCCTGCTGGTCAGGGCAAAGATGAACGGTGAAATAACCGAAGCCACTGAAGTATCATTCAATATCGCTACCCCTTGGTACCACTCCTGGTATGCCAGTGTTTTCTATATCGCTGTATTAATTCTGGCCATTTTATTCTTTCGCAAATGGCAAAAAGTCACCCTGAAAAAGCAGAAGAAGAAAATGCTTATCAGGGAGCGGCATTCCCTTCGTAAACAGGCCCTGAAATACCGTCAGGAGATCATGCAGATGGAACAGGAACGGCTTAAGCTGGAATCGAACAAGCTAAAAGAACAATTGAAAAACAAGACCGTTGAGCTGGCCAACAAGGCAAAGGAAAACGAAGACAAGAACCGGCTGCTTCTGCTTTTGAAGGATAAGTGTGCGAAAGCACAAGACAAACCGGCTCAGTCGAAAATGAGATGGAGTGAAATCCAGCGATTGCTCGACTCCTACCTTAGCGTGGAAGACAAAACCTTTGAAATTCAAATGGATGAGCTGCATCAGGAGTTTTTCCAGAAACTGAAAGACCAGTTTCCCGCCCTGTCGGTACACGATTTGCGATTGTGCGCATATCTGAAAATCGGCTTAAACTCAAAGGAAATTGCCGAAATCCTGAACATTCTGCCCTCCAGTGCTTTTATCAGCCGTTCGCGCCTGCGTAAAAAACTCAACCTCAATCCCGAAGACGACTTGCACGACTTCCTGAATTCAATATAATCACGTGATAAAGAGCTGCAAAACAGCCCAAAAAACCCGCATTTCACTGAGCGTGTAAAAGCCAGGCTTATTATGCTTATCTTTGCCACGCCAAAAAAATGCAACCATTGGCAAAAGTCCCAGAATGAATGGGCAGGTTTAAACGTTAATAAAGGGCTGCCAAGGCAGTCGATGCGACAGACAACGTGCTGTCAGTACCTCCGGAATACCATTCCCCACCATTAAAAGTTTAAACAAAAAGCATTCTTTTTCATCAGACCGGTGGATGAGAACCTTTATAATTTATTCCGGTCTGAATATGATTTTACTAAAATGACTTTTGAAAATTTAAAATTAATTGAGCCCATCCTCAGGGCTTTAAAACACGAGGGCTATACCACTCCCACTCCCATTCAGGCAGAAGCCATTCCATTGGTGCTAAACCGAAGAGATATTTTGGGTTGCGCCCAAACCGGTACCGGGAAAACGGCAGCTTTCGCCATCCCCATGATTCAGCTGCTTTCGCAGGAAAGAAATTCCAACGCAGGGAAACGCCCTATCAAAGCGCTGATCCTCACCCCTACCCGCGAGCTGGCCATACAGATTGACGAAAGCTTTACCTCCTACGGCCGGCATACCAGCCTAAGGCACCATGTCATCTTTGGTGGCGTGAACCAAAACAGCCAGGTAAATGCACTTCGCAACGGCCTGGATATCCTGGTTGCCACACCCGGTCGCCTGCTCGACCTGATGAACCAGCGCCATGTAAACCTCGACAGCATCCAGTTTTTTGTGCTTGATGAAGCCGACCGTATGCTCGACATGGGTTTCGTAAACGACGTAAAAAAAGTACTCGCACGCCTGCCACTAAAAAGGCAGTCGCTGTTCTTCTCGGCAACCATGCCACCTGCCATTATTCAGCTGGCCGACACCATACTGGTAAACCCGGCCAAGGTATCGGTGACCCCGGTTTCAAGTACCGTAGACGCCATAAACCAGTCGGTTTATTTCGTGGATAAGAAAAACAAAAAAAACCTGCTTATCGAAGTATTGAAAGGCGACACCATCGACAGGGCACTTGTATTTACCCGCACCAAACATGGCGCCGACAAGGTATCGAGAGACCTCAGCCGTGCAGGTATCCTTGCAGAGGCTATCCACGGCAACAAGTCGCAAAACGCCCGTCAGAAGGCGCTGAGCAACTTCAAATCGAGGCAGACCAGGGTACTCGTTGCCACAGATATCGCCGCAAGAGGCATCGACATCGACGACCTCTCGCATGTGATCAACTTTGAGTTGCCCAATATGCCCGAATCATACGTGCACCGCATTGGCCGCACCGGCCGCGCCGGCGCCAACGGCTCCGCCATAGCCTTTTGCGATGCTGAAGAAAAGGAATACCTGCGCGACATTCAGCGACTCATAGGACAACAAATTCCTGAAAAGGACAACTTGCTTTTCCCCCTGATGAACCATACTGTAACCAAAGCCGCTCCCCGGCAAAACCGCTCCCAAAGGAGCAATGGAAACCGCAACGGATACGGCAGGAGCTACAGCAACGGCAGGTAAATATCCCCATTTTGTTTCAGAATTTCCGTTTGTTACTTTTTATAAGTAAAGGTTTTGAGGTAATTTTGAAAAAACGTCCGTTTTGATAAGCACACAGGTATTAATTATCGGGCATAGTGGCCCGCGACCGCCAGCCTATTATGGGCCTCCACCCCCGCCACAAGCAACTGGCCATCTTCAACGGCCTGGGCTCTAAAGGCGTTATGCAGGCTCCATTCCGCGCCGCACAAATGCGAAAGCTGCTTACAGAAAATGATAACAAGTGAGGTTGTTGCGTTTCATAATTCAGAAACTCACCATTGGAGCCAAGGTCTGTATTTGAATGGAGCTTTACCCTCCTGCTGCCTGGGATTTTCCAATTCTGCGAAACAAAAAGGTCAGCAAAAAACCCGCTACAAACCCGCCTATATGGGCCATATAAGCTACACCACCTGTTTTACCTGCGCTTTCAATAGAGCCAATACCACTAAATAGCTGCAGCGCGATCCAAATCCCAATAGCCAGCAGTGCTGGCACCTGAGTTATCCTTTGCCCCAGCAATACCCTTACCTTTCCTTTGGGGAAAAGCAGAATGTAAGCACCGAGAACACCGGCAATGGCCCCTGAAGCCCCCAGGTTTGGTATATCTGATCCTGCGCTAAAGGCCAGTTGTGCAAAAGTGGCTGCAAGTCCACAAAGCAGATAGAAAATGACAAACCAGATATGGCCGAAACGATCTTCTACATTGTCACCAAAAATCCACAGGTAAAGCATGTTGCCTCCCAAATGCATCCATCCTGCATGCATAAACATGGATGTGAAAAGGGTGGGGAAATCACCGACAGGATTAGCAAGAAAGCGACTGGGAACAAATGCCCATTTTACAATAAAATCCTCACCTCCGGCCAGCTCAATAAAAAAAAACAAGACATTCAGAGCGATCAGGATATACGTTACAAAGGGAAACGTTTTGCGTGCAGAATTATCATCACCAATGGGGAACATAAAAATGCCTCCTGCTTATTTTGATGGTTTTGGCAAAAAAATTAAAACAGTTCGCTTTAATTTAATACATCAAAGGAGACCTTTAAAATTACCCTGAATTCGACCACCTCATTGTCTTTAACTTTAGCGCTCTGTTCTTTAACATAAACCGAACGAATTCCTTTTACGGTTTTTCCAGCAGTTTTTACTGCATTTTTAATTGCCTCTTCCCAGCTTTTGTCAGAAGAAGCGAGCAATTCAATAACTTTTAATACTGCCATGATTTCTTAGTTTAGGTTTAACATTAATTACTGATTAACAAAAAATTACGTTGTTTTTAACATTTTAAAATGATACGAATAACGCTTGATATTTTTCCAGGTAAGTACACCGCCATTCACTTCTCACTTTTTTACTTGCAGGTATAACCGCCGTCTATTACCAGTTCACTTCCGGTAACGAACTTTGATTCGTCAGATATCAGGTAAAGTATTCCATAGGCAATATCAATGGGTTCGCCAATATGTCCTATGGGATGGAGGCTGTCAAGATTCTTCCTGAATCCGGGAATATTTTTTCCCAAATCTTCCACCAGGGGCGTCCAGATAAAACCAGGATGAACCGAGTTCACCCTTATATTGTCCTTGGCATAAATAATGGCATCATTTTTCGACATCAACCTTACTGCGCCTTTAGAAGCGTGATATGTCGGAATATCACCGGCCCCGACCAAACCATAGATGGAAGAAAGGTTAACAATGCTTCCGCCACCCGATTTCTTCATGTAAGCAATAGCATGTTTGGTGCAAAAGAAAACGCCTTTTACGTTCACGTTCATTACCACATCCCATTCTTTTTCGCTTAACTCATGGGTTGGCTTGTCGGCACCTGAAATGCCTGCATTATTTACAGTTGCATCAAGTTTTCCGAATTCTTTGGCAACTTCAGCATATACTTTTTCAACTTCTTTTTCGTCGGTTACATCTAGATGCCAGAATTTTGCCACACCACCTGCGTGGTTAATTACTTCGGTCAGTTCTTTGCCTTCCTTATCAAGTATATCGGTTACAGCTACCTTCGCACCTTCCTGTGCAAGCAAAATACAGGTTTCGCGCCCTATTCCCAGGGCCCCACCCGTTACAATGACAACCTTATTTTCTGTCCTTTTCATAAGTTTTAAATTTTTTTAAATGGTCAAATGCCTGCCTGAAAGCAGACAAGTAATTCGCATGAATGAGCGCCATTACAGGAATGAACACAATTTAAATGCTCATTTTTTGGTAGATAATCTGTTTGCGAACACTTACCTTAAAAATAATTTTCATTAGATAAAAAGATGTTATACAATTGTAAAAAAGATTTACAATATTCACAGTTTTTATTCCGGATAACCCGATATCAGAAAAATAATAAGCCACAATACAATGTTGTTGTTATATAGATCCGGAAGGCAACAGGCCAGCAGGCCACCTTCAACGGCCCGGGCTCAAAAAACCTCAGCCAGACCCCATTCCCGGCCAAGAAAATGCGAAAGCGGCTTACAGAAGGAACTTTAAAAACGACTGATAAAGTTTCGGTGCGAAGGTTTTGCGGTGAGATTGCACCTGGCTTGCTAAAACTGAAGCTGCTGGAAAGCAAACCTGAGAAGTGAATCCACCTTGGTTTTATATGCCTCTGTAAGGGCTGCTCTGTCGGCCTCCTTTAAATGATCGGCCTCTGTAATGTGATTGAAATTTGTCAGGCTTTCGGCCATCTGATCATCATCGAAAACTACCCTGCGGATCATTTCACCGGTGCGCAAATCGTAATAACGAATAATAATCGGCACTTTCACAAAATCTCTGCGGCCGGCAATGGTACGCACCAGGAAAAGCCCATGATCTGGAAGCAAATAACCGTGATTGTAGTTTAAGCCGGTTCTAGCCTGGCCCTGTTCAATTAACAACATGGCATCGGCACCAATGGAATGCAAACTTTTGGCAGTTGTAACCCGCACCGAGCGGGAGCCGGAGCGCAGGCCGCGCATTGTTTCTTCAGGCAGCGGGTTTTCACTTACAATGGTCGTAAGCCCTTTGCTTATCAGGGTACTGTCGACCTGAGTCTTGACAAAATGGTTCAGGCTGAAATCATAATCGGCAATGTAGGTGCGTTTATTCTCAAAAATTGTGATCCCCAAGAAACTCACAACCGACGAATCAGAAAGATTGGTGGCGATAAATACTTTCTCGATGGGCTCCTGGGGCTCTGTTTGCTTGCCAGTTGGCGCCGTGGTAACACAACTCCATACCCCCAGGGCAAAAAAGGCAACCAAAAAAAACCGAAATAACTGATTCATTGTCAAGGATTTATTTATTGATTATTTAATTGAGTTTACATACACATGCAACCAAACTGATTTCGACCTTAAAAATAGGTAAAAAATATTACTATGGGTTTCATATTAATAAAAAAATGATTTTAGCGCACTTAAACAGGCATTATGATTTTACCCCCCTGCTTGCAATGAATGAGGGCAAATACTTGTCTATGAGCTGTTGGTCTCCCCAATAATCTTCGTAAAAATTGGTAATAACAAAACCCGCACTGAGCTGCCCCCCGATTTGGTCGGTGAGGCTATGTCCAAATTCTAAAGCCTCCTGGTTTTTAATCAGTTCATCTAATTTTTCTTTCGGCAAGGAGTGCAGGTCCGAATAGGGTTGTGTATAAACCAGTTTAAAAGTTTGCTCGTCCTGGGCTAATTGAAAAGTAACGGGGTTAATCAAGCCGGTCATTAATATTCCATTGGGTTTTAGTACACGAAAACATTCCTGCCAGATCGGCTTTAAGTTTTCGGCAAATACTACTGAGCAAGGATTGAAAACCAGGTCAAACGACTCATCAGAAAACACGCCCAGGTCTTTCATGTCGCCCTGAATCGTTTTGATATTCAGATTGAATTCATTACTCAGTTTTCTATCCTGGTTTAATTGATTTTCAGAGTTGTCGAAAATGGTTACCTCTGCTCCCAAAGCGGCCAGAACCGGACCTTGCTGCCCGCCACCCGATGCCAATCCCAATATTTTCAGTCCTTTTAATTCAGGGAACCAATTATGCGGGACAGGCTTTGTTGGGGTTAAAACAATGGTCCAGTTCCCGTTTTTTGCATCCTCAATTTCGTCTTTGGAAACGGGGATTGACCAGCGTATCTTTTCTGCAACATATTTGTCCCAGGCCTATTGGTTATGATCTGGTATGTTCATTTTAAAAAGGGTTGTCAGGTTGTCCGATTCGCGTTGCCTGGTTTTCAAAAAGGTTTAGTATCTTTCCCTTAATTTTCAGCTCTTATGCATCGTACGCTGAAGCCTGCTCTCTTATCGCCATAGCCCCTGTCGACACCATAATAGCCGTGGTACATATACCAGCCAAAACCAGCTTCTTCAGAAACCTCAGATGAAGACCAGAACAAGGCGTTGGCGCCTTTTGTAACATAGGTGCCACTGGCATGGCGATTGCCTGCGGGCAGGGCGCCGAAACCATACTGATCCGTACCATAATTCACCGAAAAGGTTTCCCAGCGGGGATGTTCCATGGTGTCATATTCTCCGCCTAAAGGGGAGCCCACCTGCCGCCGCGATTTGAGCTTGTTGCCCATCTGATCGCCCACATACTCGGTAAGGTACTGCCAGTCCTCCTGATCAGGCATGCGCCATCCGCCAGGACAAAGCCCGTTGGGATTGGTTACCGCGTACCAATTATACAAGGCCCCGTAAAGATCTCCGTTTGATTCATCATTATCGTACCAGGCAAAGGCGCCCTGGGTGTTTTCCTGCCAGGCGGCAATGTTATCTCCGGGATAATCTATGGGTTCACCATTACTGTATTTGGTGGTTTTCAGGTTTACGGCCATCCATTCCTGCTTGCCGATAATGACCGTGTGATAGGTATTGCCATCTGCATCGGTAACCGGGGTTCCGATAATTACTGCCTGCCCGGTAATGGCATCCGCATCCGCATCCACAGCCTCATCCAAGGCTTGCCCCCTGTCAGAAGCACAAGAAAAGCTGAGCAAACCCATGAGTAACACAATCAATAAATAATGGAGATTTTTCATAGTGGAAAGTTTGGTTGTTATAAAATTACAATGTTTTTCATATAAACAAAGAATTGGGTTTACAACCTGCCTTTTATAAATTGAGCTGATAGCTTTCTGATAGGATGCAAAATGATCGGTTTTCGCCTTATATGCAACCCGGTTCTTGTCCACTCCCGTACACCGAATGTACCCTTCCGGACAGTTTTTAATACATTCATTCCAATCGAATAATTTTGTATTTAATTTATTATCAATTATTTATGTAATGTGGCACAAAATTCGTTTAATTCGGTTAGTTCTTTTTTTGCAGAACCAAAAGATTTTTGTTATATTTTTGAAATAAAAAGACTTTATGACTGATAGTAATAAACGTGCAGAATATATTGAGGAAGTGGGGCTCTTTTTCGAGACCCTTGGCCTGACCCGCATGGCCGGACGCATTCATGGGTACCTGGTGGTAAACGAAAAGGAAATGGTTTGTTTTGATGAACTGGTAGCGTCGCTTCAGGCATCAAAAAGCTCCATCAGCACCAACCTGAAAGCCTTGCAGCAAATTCAGTTTATTAAAGCCATAACCCTTCCTGGCGATCGCAAGACGTATTATGGACTCTCGCCCGACCTGGACTGGACGCAATACTATGAACAGCGAATAAGGGCCATGGATAAAATGACACGTTTGTTCAGTCGCGGGCTGGAATTCCGTTCCAACAAAGACGACAAGCCATCGCGCTGGCTGGCCCAAACCCTGGAGTTGTATGAATGGCTGGCCGGTGATATTTCCCAAATGCTAAAAAACTGGAAGGAGCGCCGGTCGAAGCCGGATAAAAAGAAGTAAGAATCATAAACAACCCAAAAGAATTTCTAACCATGAGAACATATTTTTTAAGATTGACTATTTTTCTCTCTGCAACAATTCTTATTTTCTCTGAGGCTGCCGCCCAAGATCCCCGCGAGATCCTTCGGAAAGTGGAAGATAATATGCGCGGCGATGCTTCTTACACCGAAATGACCATGACCACTGTGAGGCCTCGCTATACGCGCGAAATCTCCATGCGCTCGTGGAGTCTGGGCGACGACTTTGCCCTGATTATGATCACGGCCCCAGCCCGCGACCAAGGCACAGCATTTCTCAAAAGGGAAAAAGAAATATGGAACTTCGTGCCCAGCATCGATCGTACCGTGAAAATGCCGCCCAGCATGATGTCGCAATCATGGATGGGATCGGACTTCACCAACGACGACCTGGTGAGGGGCAGCTCAACCATCGATGACTTTACCCATCGCTTGTTGCGGTCAGAAACCATGAACGGTCACGACTGCCGGGTACTTGAACTGAAACCCAAACCCGAAGCCCCTGTGGTGTAAGACAAGGTGAATTACTGGGTATCAAAACAGTATTACCTTCCGGTGAAAGTGGAGAATTATGATGAGTTTGGCGACCTGGCCAGCACCATCAACTTTCGCGAAATCAAACGCATGGGCAACAGGGATTTTCCTTCGGTAATGGAAATGATTCCGGCTACCCGCAGCGGACAGAAAACCATACTCACCACCACCAAAGCCGACTTCGGCATTAATCTCTCCCAAAGTTTCTTTACCCTGCAAAACCTGACCAACATCAGGTAGCGCCCATGCAATCCATTTATTAACCAGAAAAATTTTTCACGCATGAAGATGCTGATAACACTGGCCTGGCGCAACCTTTGGAGGAACAAGAAACGATCGCTGATCACCATCAGCTCGGTATTGTTTGCAGTACTGCTGGCCATTATTTTCGATTCACTGGAGCGAGGCTCCTACGAGCGCATGATCGACAGCATGGTGAAATACAGCACCGGCTACATCCAAATACAGGATGTGCTGTATGAAGATGAACCCTCAATAGACAACAGCCTGCTTTTCGACCAGGAGGTGGAAAACCTGCTTGAGGCCCACGCCGGACAAATTGACTATTACGTGCCTCGTATTCAGAACTTTGCCCTGGCGGCCACCGAAGACCTTACCCGGGGAACCTTCGTTATGGGCATTGACCCTGAGTTTGAGTCGAAGCTCAATGACCTGCGCGACGACCTGTTGGAAGGGGGATTTCTAACCCCCAACGACCAAGACATTTTGCTGGCCAATGGTTTGGCAGAGATCATGGGCGTGGGCGTAGGCGATTCGCTGGTATTGCTCGGACAGGGCTTCCAGGGATCGACCGCCGCCGGTATCTATCGCGTAAAGGGAATTGTAAACCTGCGGGTACCCGAAATGAGCAACAATACTATTTATATGTCGCTGCCTGCCGCCCAATGGTTTTATATGGCCGACAACAGGCTTACCGCCCTTATTGTGATGCCATCCAACCCCAAGCATACCAATGCCCTTGCCAGAGACCTCAGGGCTGGCATTGACCAGGAATGGTATGCGGTTCTCACATGGGAACAAATGCTCAAAGACCTGCTGGCACTCATGAAGTTCGACATGGCCGGCTCCATGGTCATGATGGGCATTCTTTATATTGTCATCACCTTTGGGCTGTTTGGGACCATACTCACTATGATGATTGAGCGACAGCGCGAGTTTGGCATGCTCATCTCACTCGGAATGAAACGCTCGCGACTGGCCATTATGGTGTTCCTGGAGTCATTCTTTTTGCCCTTGCTTTTGGCTTGGTCAACACTATGCTTATGTCGGTATACGAACGCATACATGAGTTGGGAATGCTCATGGCGGTGGGTATGAACCGCCGTAAGGTGTTCGGCATGATCATGTTCGAAACAGCCTTCCTCACTTTCCTGGGAGCCCTTGGAGGCATGCTGCTTGGATTCGTCACCAATGCCATTACCGGACGCACCGGTCTCGACCTGGCAGCCGTTGGCGGCGACTCACTCAACGAATTTGGCTACCCCTCCATGGTTTTCCCCACAATGGAAACGCCCATGTATTTTATACTTACCCTGCTGGTCGTAATCATGGTATTCATAACATCCATTTTCCCGGCAGTGAAAGCACTCAAGCTAAAACCGGCCGAAGCAGTACGTAAAGAGTAAAGCAACCAATGTAAAACAACGAAAAAAACTTATCACCATGACTATCATAAAAACAGAAAAACTTACCAAAGTTTACGACGACAACTCACTGCCGGTCAGGGCGCTGAATAAGGTTGACCTTGAGTTTGAGCCGGGCGAATTCACCGCCATAGTTGGCCCATCGGGCAGTGGCAAAACCACCTTTCTGAACATGATCGGAGGTCTCGACAAACCCACCGAAGGAAAGATTATCATCGATGGCACTGAAATAAGCAAACTGTCTGACAGCAAACTCATTGACTTTCGCCTGCACAATATCGGGTTTGTGTTTCAGGCTTACAACCTGCTGCCGGTGCTCACGGCCAAGGAAAACGTTTCCTTTATCATGCTGTTGCAGAAAACGGACCCCAAAAAGATGGAGGCCCGTGCCATGGAGCTCCTGAAGCAGGTTGGCCTGGAAGACAAGGTTGATGTTCGCCCTTCCAAACTCAGCGGCGGTCAGCAGCAGCGCGTAGCTGTAGCAAGGGCGCTGGCATCAAAACCCAAATTTATCCTGGCCGACGAACCTACTGCCAACCTCGATACCGAATCGGCCTTTAACCTGCTCGACATTATGGCAAGGCTCAACAAGGAAGAGAATGTGACGCTGATCTTCTCTACCCATGACCAGCGCGTGATCGAGCGCGCCCGCCGGGTCGTCACCCTGGTGGATGGTGCCGTGGCAAAGGATGAGCGGCGTTGATTTAAGAACAAGCCCGCTGCCGGTTTACCCGCCTGTGGTGGGCAGGCAGGGATAAACGATTTGCGATTTAAGAATTAAAACCCCATGAACAACAAGTCATTATTTTTCACTTTTCTCTTTTCAATATTAATTGCAAAAGGGCTTGGCGCCCAGGATACCGGTTCCGGCGTCAGTCCCTTATCTCTGAAAGGCTACTTTAAGGAAATGCCCTCGATCATGGTAGATCGCGATTTCTCCGAAACGCAGTTCAGCAATATGATACACAATAGGCTGAATTTACGATGGAATTTAACATCGGGGCTGAATTTCGTTGCCGAAGGACGCAACCGGCTTTATTACAACTCACTGCTTAAAGATTTCCCTCCATTTGCCGACCTGATGGCCAAGGACGATGGATTGATGGATCTATCATGGGTTTGGCTGTCGGATGGAGGCTGGATGGGTCACAGCATGATCGACAGGCTATACCTCGACTGGCAGCAGGGAAGCTGGCGGGTGCGCGCCGGGCGGCAGCGTATCAACTGGGGCATAAACCTGGTGTCGAACCCCAACGACCTGTTCAACACCTATTCGTTTTTCGACTTTGACTACCCCGAACGGCCGGGAGCTGATGCGCTACGGGTGCAATACTTCGGTGGCGACCTCTCGCGCATGGAGCTGGCCTACAGTCCGGCACGGGAAGCCCGCCAAAGCGTGGCAGCCATACTCTACGGGTTTAATGTGAGCAATTACGACATACAGGCCATTGCTGGATATTTTCGTCACCGCGCTGCACTTGGGATCGGCTGGGCCGGACATATCGGCGGCGCAGGATTCAAGGGCGAGGGGACCTGGTTTTACCACCTGGAAGACATTCCCGGAAGGAAACGCGGCACTCTGGTGGCAGCCATTGACGCCGACTATATGTTTGCCGGCGGAACCTTCGCAGTGGCCGAAGTGCTGTACAACGGAGGCTACCAGCCTTTGGATGGTAGCTTTTTTATGATCACCCAACCCTTAAGGCCCGACAATATCATGTTTTCTGAGTTTGCCATAACCCTGAGTGCCAACCACTCCTTTTCACCTGTTTTGAATGGTGGGCTCTCAGTAATGGGATTGTCAGACATAAAGGCTTTCTTCGTTTCGCCAAATATCAAATACTCAGTGGCAACCAATCTCGACCTGGAGTTTGTTGCCCAGGTATTTGCCGGCGGCAAGGGCTCCATTTTTGAGCAGGTAGGATCGTCGTGGTTTGTTTCGCTGCAGTTTTCGTTTTAATAATCCTTGCCTTTTTCGGGAAGCTTAAAAAAAGTTAAATTATTGCCACTAAAGCACTAAACCACTAAAAATCACAAAATAAAA
>JAHYJD010000072.1 GCA_019429365.1 Bacteroidales bacterium
TTGTTGCAGACAATGCCGCCAAGGGCAATCACGGCAATTTCGGTGGTGCCACCACCCACGTCGATGATAATGTTTCCGGAAGGCTCCAGCACGTCGATGCCGATGCCAATGGCAGCAGCCATGGGTTCATGAATAAGCCTAACCTCCTTGGCGCCGGCTTGCTCGCATGAGTCGCGCACAGCCCTTTCTTCTACCTCGGTAATGCCCGAAGGAATGCATATCACCATACGAAGCGAGGGCGGAAAGAGAGGCTTCTTGGTGTCAATCATCTTTATCATGGCACGTATCATGGCTTCAGCGGCCTGAAAGTCGGCAATAACCCCGTCGCGAAGGGGGCGTAAAGTCTTGATGTTTTCATGGGTCTTCCCATGCATCATCATGGCCTTCTTCCCTACAGCAATGATTTTTCCGCTCAAGCGGTCGATGGCCACGATGGAGGGCTCCTCCACCACTACCTTGTCGTTATGAATGATGACCGTGTTGGCGGTACCCAAGTCAATGGCAATTTCCTTGGTTAAAAAAGAGAACAAACCCATTATATAATGATTTTAAATTACGAACGAATTAATGTTTAAAATGTCTGATGCCTGTAAATATCATTGCAATCCCCACCTTGTTGCAAAAATCTATGGACTCCTGGTCTCTTACTGATCCACCTGGCTGGACGACCGCAGAAATTCCTGCCTGTTGTGCTATTTCCACGCTGTCGGCAAACGGAAAAAAGGCATCGGAAGCCATAACGGCGCCCTGCAAGGGGTGTTTAAACTCCCTGGCTTTGGCAATGGCTTGCTTCAGGGCATCTACGCGCGAGGTTTGCCCGGCGCCAATGCCTATAAGCTTGCGGTCTTTTACCAACGCAATGGCATTCGATTTCAGGTGTTTCACAACAATATTTGCAAAGCGAAGGTCATCCTCCTCCCCTGTTTCTGGCTTGCGAATGGTAACGGCCTGCCACTTTTCCTGGTATTCGTCCACCTTATCGCGGGTTTGCCAAAGCACCCCGTCGAGCAGCGAGCGGAACTGACCGGCCGGTGCCGCCATCATTTTCTGCCTGAGCAAAATGCGGTTTTTCTTCTGCATAAGCACCTGAAGGCTGCCCTCTTCATATCCGGGAGCTATCAGCACTTCAAAGAACATCTCATTGATAGCATACGCAATTTCGGGCGTAATGTTGCGATTGGCCATTAAAATACCACCAAAGGCAGAAACCGGATCGCCGGCCAGGGCATCGTGCCATGCAGCCTCCAGGCTGGGCCGGCTGGCAATGCCGCAGGGGTTGGTATGTTTTATAATGGCAAAGGTAGGCTCGCTGAATTCGGCAACCAGGTTAATGGCGCCATCAATATCGAGCAGGTTATTGTACGACAGGGCTTTACCATGCAATTGTTCAAAAAGGTGATCGAGCTTTCCGTAGTAGCGGCCCTGCTGGTGGGGGTTCTCCCCGTAGCGCAACACCACTGACTCGTTGATGCTTATTTTGAAGGGGCTGAATTCGCCCTGGTTCATGTAATGAAAGATGGCCGTGTCGTAGTGCGAGGATACTCCAAAAGCGGCAGCGGCCATACGGCGGCGGTTTTCCAGGCTGGTCTGCCCCTGGGTGCCATGCAGTATATCAACCACCTCGTCGAAATAACCGGCAGAAGGCACCACCATCACATCGCGGTAGTTCTTTGCGGCAGCCCTAATGAGCGAAATACCGCCAATATCGATTTTTTCGATCACCTCCTCATGGGAAGCCCCGGAGGCCAGGGTTTCTTCAAAAGGATACAAATCAACTATCACCATATCGAAAGCCTCAATATTGTATTCCTGAAGGTGCTGCTGATCCTGCTCCAAGTGGGTGCGGGCCAGTATGCCGCCAAAAACGGCCGGGTGCAGGGTTTTTACCCTCCCGCCCAAAATGGATGGGTAATTGGTTAGACTTTCGACGGATTTGGCGGGTATGCCAAGAGAATGTATGTATTCGAGCGTTCCTCCGGTAGAAACCAGCTCCACATCAAGTTGATTTAATACTTCAATGAGCCTGCGCGAAGGCTCCTTAAAATATACGGAAACCAGCGCGCGCCGGACTTTTTTCAATTCTGTCATGATACTGAAAAGGGATAATTTTTCTCCTTACCTTTGCCCCCGAAAAATTGGCACGAAGTTAACTTAAATTTTCGGCAAATGACTTTTGTATCCAAAGAAAAAATCTTCTCACGAAAGTGGTTTATTTCCTATTCGCTCATCACCCTGGGCTCCCTCATTATGGCGGCCGGTTTTGTGTTTTTTATAGCCCCCAACAAGATTGTTCCGGGCGGAGTGTATGGCATTGGCATTGTGCTGCACCACCTTATCGGCATTCCGGTGGGTCTTACCGGTCTGGCATTTAATATTCCCCTCACCCTTATCGGGATTCGGATACTGGGCCCGCGCTTCGGCGTTAAAACGGTGGTAGGCTTTGTGCTGGCTTCCGTATTCATCGATGGCCTGACCTATATCTGGGGCGATGTGCCGCTGGTACCCGACGATATGCTGCTCTCCAGTATTTTTGGCGGTGTGCTGATCGGCTTTGGACTGGGCCTCATTTTTAAGTCGAGGGCAACCTCGGGCGGCTCCACCATCATCGCCATGATCATGTCGAAATACACCCGACTTCCCATTGGGCAAACCCTTATGGTGGTCGATTCGGTGATCGTGCTCGTTGGCCTGGTTGCCTTTCGCGACTGGACCATTCCTCTTTACTCCTGGATCGTAATTTATATTACCGGCAAGGTGATCGACGGCGTGCTGCAGGGTGTTTCGTACGAAAAAACCCTGTTTATTGTCAGTGAGAAGTACAAGGAAATCTCCGAAAAGATTCTGGTTGACCTCAACCGCGGGGGCACCTTCCTCGAAGGCAAGGGCATGTACAAACAGGACGAGAAGAAGATCATCTTTGTAAATGTGAGCCGCCGCGAAGTGGCCATTCTGCAGGATTTCATCAACGATATCGACCCCAATGCCTTTGTCACGGTAATTGATGCCTCGGAAATATTGGGCAAGGGCTTTAAATCGCTCAACGAGAAGGTGGCCGGCTAATCCCGGGGCTTCCTCATTTTCCTCCATTTTTGCATAATTGCACTGGAAGCGAACACCAGCATAGCATTCAGTATGATTACGCCAATAATGGCCAGGTGTATCTGGTCAAAATCAAATCCTCTTTCGAGGAAAAAGCTGTAGGCCACCGGTCCAAGGGCAGTGCTTACCACCATCACAAACGTAAAAATACTTCTTACCGCGCCAAGGCTGCGGATGCCATAAGTCTCGGCATACAGGGCATTGGTAAGCGGAGTGTTTATACCCGCTGACACCCCCACCATAAGCCAGAAAAAGGGTGCAACCGCCATATGAGTGAATGAGGACAACGCCAATAACCCCAATGCCATTGGACCCATCGTAAACGGGAAAATGTTGCGGGCACTAAAGCGATCAATCAAGGGGCCGGTGGCCATGCTGACCAGAAAAGAAGAAAGGGCGTAGGCCACAATACTGGCGGCCATCCATTCTACCGACCAACCTTTGAAGCTGGCAATGAAGGTCTGAAAAAAGAAGAAGGCCGTTTGCAAAAAGCCCATCAGGAAGATAGTAGGAGCAAAAAGGTAAAAGTGGGGGCTGCGCACAATTTCTCGCTGCTTCCAAATACGCTGTTCCTTTAGGTTTGCCCTTTCGGAGGAAGCCTCTTTAGCAGGCCCTTCCACGACTTTCTTTCCCTGAAAGCCCCTGATAAGCCACAGGGCAAGTGGCAGCAAGGTAAGCAAAATAAAAACGGCACTTAAGGCAAAGGTTTCGCGCCAACCTATCCACAATATGATAGAGATCATGATAATGGGCATCAGCCCCTCCCCTATGGGAAACCCCAGGTAGGCAATGCTCAGCGCTTTTCCCCTGGCACGGCTGAAATATCGCCCAAGGGTAGTCATGGAAGTATGGCTGAGCAGCCCCTGCCCGAAAAAGCGCAGCAGGTACACCGCCAAAAAAAGCATGACCACATGAAACGAAAAGGCGGCCAACAGGCTGGCGATAATGATCCCGAAAATAACAATGAGCGTAAAGCGCTTCAGCGGAATATGGTCAATCACTTTCCCGAAAAAGATCAGCGTGGTAGCGCTCAGCAGGGTGGCCAGCGCATACAAACGGCTGTAAAAGCCGCTGCTGATTTCGAACGACTCGAGTATGCCGGGAATATACAGCGACAGGATAAATGTCTGGCCGAAGCTCGAATACAGCGTCAGCAAAACCCCAAACAGCAGTATTTTGCGGTTCGAAAGAAAAAACCTCAGGTAGTTCACGAAAGTGTAATAGAGATCTACAAAATTTTTGCAAAGCTATAAAAGAAGTACCTGACTCTATAATAATTTTATCGCCACGAAGGCACTAATTCACAAAGGGTACACAAATAAAAACAAATAAATTAGAGTACTTCGTGAACCTTGGAGCCCTTGCGGCTTTGTGGCCAAAAGAATAATTACGCTTTCTTGGTCAGCCTGACTTAATTACTTTGCTGGTCTTCTAAAGGGAGTGTCGCTTAATTTTGGGTTGTACATCATGTCGAAAGTACCGCCTTTGGTAACATGGCCCACGGCACGGTAATACTCTTTCCCAACAGGGTTTCCATCGGCATCGATGGGCTCGCCCTCTTCGTTCACTGCCACCAGCCCGGTAGGTGTGAACCCCTCTCCGTCTTCGTTGTAAGGCCGGCTGTTAATCACCGCCCCCACCGGAATAAGGCTGCCATCAGCGGCCAACACTTCTCCATCCGAACGGAAAGTAAAGGGCACATGATCGCTTTCGGTGCCAAACACATCCTTGCCCAGGTTGTAGCTTTGGTCGAGTACAATGCGGCGGTACAAAGCAATGTTGTTTTTCATGGTACTTTCTGAGGGATAAAATACCGATCCCTTGATAAACCACTGGTCTTTCTCGCGGTCGAAATACAGGTATTCGGCTTCTTGGGCATAATGACGCATGAGTTTTTGCCGATCGAGCAAACGGGCTTTGCGTTCCTCCCTGGGCATAAACTTAAGCTGTTCGTCGTTGAGCAGCTCAGCCACGGGAAAGTTCAGCGCTAGTTTGTCGGCCATACCAAAACGGTTGGCATAATAGAGCAACTCCTGCTGTATTTCGCCGGGCATCACTCCATAAAGGTCGGCGCCCACCACGGTATAGTAAAAGTAACCCAGTTCGCCCATTCCGCTTTCTTCGTGCAGATAATCGTTGAGCCAGGTGTATTGCGGGGTTTCGCTGTGGTACTTGCCATAATCCATCTCACCCCAGCCTTTTTCTCCGGGCAGCTTTCGCTGAAACGACCACACGGCATCAACGGTGTTTCCCACGTTGGCATGGCAGCCTATGCATTGTGCCAGCTCCTCGGTAGTTTGCGGACGAAGATTCCCAAAACGATCTTCTATATAAGCTGAGATGATCCAGCCGGCATCGTTTTCAACCCATCCCTGGCCCTCGCGACCCACAAACTCGGCATAGCCATCCTCTTCATCGTCATGGTCTTCTCCTTCACCGATATCATCGAGGGTAACCTCTTTCCATTTATACATATAGCGAATTTCTTTGACGCGCTTTGAGCGGGTGCCAGGAAACTCATAATCTTTGCGGCCGCCGGTGAGCACGCCATCGAGTTCCTGCCCCATTTGCCCGTCGGCCATCAGGTCGACATAATGCAGCGGGTGGGCAAACTCGGTGCCTACCGGGTAGAATCCCTTGTCAACGGCTATTTCGGAAGCATCGCCAAAATACTCCTTTTCCTGTGGCCGCAGATTCTTGATGTTCCGTTCGAGCAGATCGAGATTGTTTTTGTAGGTCGCCAGGTCAAACTCGCCCTCTGTGGTCATAAACATTTCAGGCAGCCTGATATAGATGCCCGACACGCTTCCCGTTAAGGGCGTAAAAATGGTATAAGGGAAAAAGTTGATGGCCCGCCAGCCGGTATAACGCTCTTGCTGGTCGCGCACAAAGCCTTCAGGATCGACATATCCATGCATTCCACTGCCAGTAGGATCGGAAGAATCATAAGGGAACAGGTGGTCGGGGTCGAGGGCCGGAAACATGATCCAGTCGCTGTCGGGGTCGTTGAGGTTTACCCAATCGGTGTTTCCGTTGCCGCGTGCCATGGCAAAGGTGGCTCGCCAGTTGTCCACCCGCACATAGTCCAGATCATCCGCATCGGGCAGTTCCAGGCCTTCGGTCAGCAGGCGCTCTTCGATTTCATTGGGCAAAATGATGTTGCGCCACAAAATATGGTTCAGGTTAGCCGTGGGGAAACTGTAAAGGATCTGGTCGTCGCCAATGTCGAAGGCATTGCCATGGCGGGCTAAAGTCAGGTAGTCGGTATGGCAGTATTTGCAGGCGTTCTGCGTGCCGTAGCTGGTCTCAATCCAGCACTGGGCCGGGATGTTGGGTTCTTCGTTGTAACTGGGCTTGTAGGGTGCGCCCGAGCGGGCCTGGAAGTTGGCGGGTCCTTTGCCCAGCAGCCAGTCTTCGGCACTTATAACCTCGGCCTTCAGGCCCAGGGTGGCCAGTTCGGCCACCACCTCATTTTCGAGCTCCGCCGTGCGCTTGCACATGGCAAAAACCACAATCACAGCTGCCAGTAAAAGTGCCAGGCGCCATGGCTGCAGCAACATCTTCAATAAACTTTTCTTGGTCGTCATTTCCTTATGGTTTGATGGTTAAATATTTCCTGCCATCAAATATAAGGCTTAATTGCCTTTTCAGGAAGAGAACAGCCTCCAACTTTGAGTTTCTGGAGGTAATTTGAAATGGTTCTAAATAAGTCAGAAGTCCGGAGTCGAAAATCGGAAGCAATTATTTATCCTTTATCCTTTATCCTTGGTTCCTTTATCCTTGGAGGAACTGCGCCAGTGCCCCCACAAAATTTTCGTCTTAAGTTTTGGTGCATATTTAAAAATCGCTATTTTTAACCCCATCATAATTCATCACTCTCAAAATCAGTTCAATGCAAAACTCTTTCTTTAAAAAGTTCGCCCTGTTGGCGATTTTATTCCTTTTAAGCCCAAAATTCTTCTTTGGTATCTTCGATCCTGAGATTGACCCCGATGGCCCTGGCTACCCCGAAAGCTGCACCAGCATTATGGTTGGACGCCTTGCCACGGTCGATGGCAGCGTAATCACTTCACACAGCTGCGACGGCAACTACCGCACCTGGCTCGAAATAGTGCCCCGTCAGAAGCACGAAGAAGGCAGTATGCTGCCTGTATTATGGGGCACCCTGCACACCGAAACACCCTGGGACCGCAACAAAGTAAGCCAGAAAGGCGAAATTCCGCAGGTGGCCGAAACCTTTGCCTACCTCAACGTGGCCTACCCTGCCATGAACGAAAAGCAACTGGCCATTGGCGAAACCACCATTACCGGCCGCCGCGAACTGCGCAATGAGGAAGGCCTCTTTCTGATAGAAGAGCTGCAGAAAATCGCCCTGCAACGCTGCAGCACTGCCCGCGACGCCATACGCCTGATGGGTGCCCTGGCCGAAGAATACGGCTATGGCGACTGGGCCGAATGCCTTACTGTTGCCGACAAAAAAGAAGTGTGGCATTTCGAGATCAGCGGAAGCGGACCCGGCGAACCCTCGGCCATGTGGGTGGCGCAACGCATTCCGGATGACCACGTGGGCGTGTCGGCAAATATTGCACGAATTTCTGATGTTGACTTCAATAACCCAAACTATTTTCTCTACAGCAAAGACTTGAAAGAAGTTGCCATGCGCAATGGCTTTTGGGATGGAGAGGAGCCCTTCAAATTCCATAAGGTGATCAGCGGCCGCAAGCCATTTGCCATTCGCGATTTTTACGTGCTGAGCACCATGGCGCCGTCGCTCAACCTTTCGTTCGATGCCGAAGAACTTCCTTTCTCGGTGAAGCCCGACAAAAAAGTTTCTGTGGAAGATGTGATGCGTTACTACCGCGAAACCTACGAAGGTACGCCCTGGGATATGACACAGAACCTGCTGATAACGGTTAAGAAAAAGGACGATGAAGGCAACGAATACGAGGAGCAGGTAAAGAGCCCCACAGCCAACCCCTGGATGAGCAACGACCTTCGCAACCTCATCAACGAGCTGAAGCCCGGCGCCATTGAGCGCCAGCGCACCATTGCCATTGCCGGCTGCTCCTATTCGCAAATCATACAGTGCCGCGACTGGCTGCCAGATGAAATTGGCGCCATCGCCTGGTTCTCGTTCGACAATCCCGGCCAAAGCCCGCGCATTCCCATCTTCTCAGGCACCCTTCACCTTCCCGAAAGTTTTAAGATCTGCGGGCAGCACCGCTACCGCCAGGATGCGGCCATATGGTCGTTCCGCGAAGCCAACCGCCTGGCCACCGTAAACCACGAGCGCGGACGTGCCATCATTGAACCCGCCGTGCAGCATTTCCAGCAAAAGGCCCTTTCCGAACTTCCCCTGGTGGAAAGAAGGGCTGCTGAGCTGATCAAAGCAGGTCAGAATCAGGAAGCCCGCGAATACATCACCGCCTATACCAACGACTTTGCAGCCGCCACCATGAAACGCTGGGAAGAAAACCGCAACCAGCTCTGGCTGATGTTTGGAAGGGGGTTTTAAGATAATGGGATAATTTGGGAATGTGATGTGGTAATGTGATAATTTGAAAATTTTAGGATTCGAGGATCAAAAAGATCCATTTTTTTATTCATTAAATTTTACACCATGAACAAGTGTTTCTTTTTTCTAAGCCTGTGGTTTGTTTCCACAGCGAGTCTTGCGCTCGACAATCCTTTATGGATGCGCTATCCGGCACTTTCGCCCGATGGCACCGAGATTGTTTTCAGCTACAAGGGCGACCTTTTTAAAGTGGCGGCACAGGGCGGCATTTCCACGCCCCTGACCATGCACGAGGCACACAACACCATGCCGGTATGGAGCCCCGATGGGAAAAGCATTGCCTTTGCCAGCGACCGCTTCGGCAACTTCGATGTGTTTATTATGCCGGCCACCGGCGGACCCGCCAGCCGACTCACCCACCATTCGGGCAACGATATCCCGTGGGACTTCAGCCCCGATGGGAAAAATGTGATCTTCAGCTCGCCGCGCAACGACCTGCAATCGTCGGTGCGCTTCCCCAACCGTGGGCTGTTTGGCAAGCTGTATACTGTTCCGGCCACAGGCGGGCGCAGCGTGCTGATCTCAACAGCAGGTTTCCAGAACGCCAGCTTCAACAGCGATGGCAGCCTAATCATTTTCCAGGACCGCAAGGGCTACGAAGATGAGTGGCGCAAGCACCACACCTCCTCCGTTACCCGCGACATCTGGATCTACGACATCGCCAGTGAGCGCTACACTAAGATGAGCGACTACGAAGGCGAAGACCGCGAGCCCCTGTTTGCCGCCGACGACAAAGCCTTTTTCTACCTGAGCGAAAAGAACGGCGTACAAAATATTTTCAAGAAGTCGCTGGGTGCCGACCCCACAGAGACCCAGATCAGCTTCTTCGAAAACCATCCCGTAAGGCATCTCACGCGCAGCGACAACAACACCTTGAGCTACACATGGAACGGCGAGATCTACACCCAGCTGGAAGGCCAGCGTCCGCAAAAGGTGGATGTAACCATCCTGGCCGACTTCAGTGGCAGGGAAGACCGCATTCTCTCCGTGAGCCAGGGCGCCACCGAAATGGCCCTCTCGCCCAATGGCAAGGAGATCGCCTTCGTGTTCAGAGGCGAAGTGTTTGTAACAGGTGTTGACGACAGCCGCACCAAGCGCATCACCAGCACCCCCGCGCAGGAGCGCATGCTCAGCTGGGCACCCGACGGCCGTACCCTATACTATTCTACCGAAAGGGGCGAAAGCTGGGACATTTACAAGGCCATCATAGTACGCGACGAAGAGCCCTATTTCTTCGCTTCTACCCTGATAAAAGAAGAGCCAGTGATAGCCACCGATGCCGAAGAGTTTCAGCCGGTGGTTTCGCCCGACGGCAAATTTATCGCCTACCTCGAAGAAAGGAATATTTTAAAGGTTTTTGACCTGGAAAAAAAGACGTCAAAAACCATTATCCCCGCCGGCGAGAACTTCTCGTACCGCGATGGCGACCAGGATTTCTTGTGGAGCCCTGACAGCAAGTGGATCGTGGCACGCGACGCACAGGGTTTTTACGGCGCCAGCCACCTGGTGCTTTACAATGTAGAGAATCCCGGCAAGGGAAACAACCTCACCCACAGCGGCTTTTCCGATGGGGGCGCCATGTTTGCCATGAATGGGAAAATGCTTACCTGGGTGAACGACAAGGAGGGCAAAAAGCCCCTGGCACTACAGGGCGCGCGCGAAGTCGATGTCTTTGCCATGTTCTTCGACCAGGCTTCTTTCGACCGCTTCATGCTGAGCAAGGAGGAATTTGCCCTGGTGAAGGAGCACGAAGACAAGGAAAAAGAAAAAAATAAGGATAAGGAAAATGATAAGGACAAAAAAGAAGAAGTGAGCCCATGGGTGCCGGTACTACAGGGCCTCGAAAACCGCAGGGTAAAACTTACGCCCGGCTCGGCAAACCTTTCTTCATACCGCGTCAACCCTTCCGGGGAAAAACTTTTCTTTATGGCTACCTATGAGAAGGACACCGACCTGTGGGTGGTTGACCTGCGCACCAAAGAGCTGAAGTCGCTGGCGAAACTGGGTTCCAGGGGCGGCAGCATGGAGATGAGCAAAGACGGGAAAACCCTTTTCGTGCTGGCCAACGGCCGCATACAAAAAGTGGAAGCCGAGAGCGGCAAGGCCACACCCGTGGGCATAAACGCCGAAATGGTGCTGGCGGCCGCTGCTGAACGCGAATATATCTTCCACCACGCCTGGAGGCAGGTGCAGAAGAAATTCTACGACCCGGAGCTTCACGGCATCGACTGGGACTTCTTCCGCAGCGAGTACGCCCGCTTCCTGCCCCATATCAACAACAACTACGACTTCCAGGAGCTGCTTAGCGAATTGCTGGGCGAACTCAACGGTTCGCATACCGGCGGCCGTTACTCCCACCGTCCCGGAAACGGCGACAACACCGCTTCCCTCGGTTTGTTTTATGACGAAAAACGCCCCGGCACCGGACTGCTGGTCACTGAGGTCATCACCGGTGGTCCGCTCGACAGGGCCGAAAGCAAAGTGAAGGCCGGCCATATCATCGAAAAGATCGATGGCGTGGAGCTGACAGAAAACATGGACTGGAACATGCTGCTCAACCGCAAGAACGACCAAAACGTGCTGCTGAGCCTTTACGACCCGGCCACGCGACAGCGCTGGGACGAGGTGGTGAAGCCCATCAGCATGGGTGCCGAAAACGGCCTGCTCTATCGCCGCTGGGTCAACACCATGCGCGAAATGACCGAACAGCTCAGCGGCGGCCGCATAGGCTATGTGCACGTGCAGGGCATGAACGACGGCAGCTTCCGCACCGTATTTGAAGAGGTGCTGGGCCGCAATGCCGACAAGGACGCACTGATTGTCGACACCCGCTTCAACGGCGGCGGATGGCTGCACGAAGACCTCTCCACCTTCCTCGATGGCAAGCCCTACGCCACCTTCAGGCCCTATGGCTTTGTGGCACGCGGCGGCGAGCCCCGCGACAAGTGGGCCAAGCCCAGCGTGGTGCTCATGAGCGAAAGCAACTACAGCGACGCCCACGCCTTCCCCTACGCCTACCGCGCCAAAGGCATCGGCAAACTCGTAGGCATGCCCGTGCCAGGCACCAGCACCGCCGTATGGTGGGAAACACAGATCGACCCTACCATCGTATTCGGTATCCCCATGATCGCATTCTATGGCGTGGCCGAAGACCGCCCCCTGGAAAACTTGCAGCTGGAACCCGATGTGCTGGTCGAGAACCCCTTCGAAGCCATCCTTTACGGGAAAGACCCACAACTGGAAGCCGCAGTAAATGAGTTGCTGAAAGAAATAGAATAACAATATTACGCAGATTTTGGCGGATTACCCTGGATAAGGATTACACGGATTTTGACGGATTACACGGATGAAAAGATTGGTGAAAACCAGTTTCATCCGTGTTTTCATTTTCGTTTAAAAATAAGCTACACAGAAACAAAACCTCTGTTTAGCCTTATTCAATGAGGTAAGGGCATAAAAAAAACCCTCCTTTTGGAGGGCTTCTTGCGGTCCGGACGGGACTCGAACCCGTCTCGCCAAAGGCGAGATGACAGGCCTTGGTTGGTCTGACCTATGGTTTTTGGTTTAAATAATCTTCAATTAGTTGTTTAAGATAAATCTTGTTTGAACGTTTCAATTGCTTTTCCCTTATTAGTGCAGATTTTTTCTCTTCAAAAGATTCAAGATAGACTAGTTTCCATGGGCCTTTTCC
Source organism: Bacteroidales bacterium (assembly GCA_019429365.1). GTDB lineage: Bacteria > Bacteroidota > Bacteroidia > Bacteroidales > UBA7960 > UBA7960. The sequence continues at coordinate 12,366 of JAHYJD010000072.1, forward strand.
TGAAGTGTACCGGCTTAAATTATTGTTATGTTCATACAAACGTTTTTCAATATCTGTTGTAAAACCCTTGTAGAGGATACTATTATTTTGAGATTCAATAATATATACAAAATAAGGCATTTGAAATTCAATTAATTAACCCAATTAATTACAAAGTTGAGAATTTGTAAAAAAAAATCAAAACATTTGCTGATTAAAAAATCTGTACTATCTTTGCAACGCTTTAGAAACAACAAGCAACGCTCATTAAAACATTGGTCCGGTAGTTCAGTTGGTTAGAATACATGCCTGTCACGCATGGGGTCGCGGGTTCGAGTCCCGTCCGGACCGCCAAAACAAAAGGTTATTTGCACTAGCAGATAGCCTTTTTTTGTATGAACTATACCGTTTACATATTAGAATCAGTTCAGAGTGGGCATTTTTACAAAGGCTACACCTCCGATATTGAAAAACGTTTGTGGGAGCATAACAACGGCTTAAGCAGGTATACCCGAAATAAAGGACCCTGGAAACTGGTATTTGAGAAAAAATTTGAAAATAAATCCGAAGCTCTTTTATTTGAAAAAAGGATAAAAAGATTCAATAGCAACTCCTTACAAAATCTGATTAATAGCTACTACCAGGATAAATAGCCTCCCATAGGCTGGTTAGAATACATGCCTGTCATCTCGCCCATAGTGGCGAGACGGGTTCAAGTCCGGACCGCCAACAAACAGGTTAAGCCCTTGATTATCAGGGGCTTTTTTGTTTTCCGCCGCCACCAAATCCGCCATTGGGTTGCGTATTTATTTTATTAATTCACGATGTGGGAAAGTTATTAAATCATGTTATGAAAGTAACCCAACCCCTCGACTGCGCTGCGCTTCTCTCGGGGACCGTCATCTGCCGCTAAAAAACAAACCCAACTACCCCGGTCCTCGAGTCTCGCCTCAGGCGAGACGCAGCCGAGAGGTGAGTCAAAGCTGTGAACTAAAGGTTTGATAAAACCAAACTAACAGGTCATGAAATATTTCAAAATAAGGTGGTTTGATCGTTTCGGGTGTAGCGTAAGGGTTTATCTCCGGTGGTTTTCACTCCGGGATGGTTTTTCAGGAACCGGCTTATCTTTCTTCCATCCATATCGAGATTCAGAGCCAAAAGGATCTCCCTGGAAGAATAAGCTCCTTTTTCAAGCAGGCGTAATATTTCTTCTTCCACATGGCGGACATTTTCTCCGCTCTCAAACCGGCCCTGATCTTCGCTGACACCAACGGCATCAGAACTTTCGAAAAGTCTTGCAGGCAAAGGTCTGGGCGGGGCTGTTGCATTTCCGTTATCATCAACGGCAATAGCTCCAAACTCAAGCAGTTTCAGGTTGGCATTCTTTTCTTGTGGTTTGGGTAGTCTGGTGTAGATATTGCGACCGCGCTTCAATCCAGCCATTGCACCTTCCCAGGTCCCGCCCCGGGTTTCAGATTCTGCCACATAGATTTCCTTGGCAAGACCGTAAATAATAATGTTTCTGGCCATGGCAAGCCCCACATCCCAGCCAGCTTTTGGAAAGAAGGTGCTGAGAACCAGCACATCCCCCCCGGCAATCGCCTCGTAGTATTTTTTAAAACCCGACTGAAAAGTAAGGATGCCCTGCGGCAAGACAATGATGCTTTTACCACCTGCTTCCAGGGTGCTTTCCAGTGCTTGTTTGTCGACCCCTTTGGCAAAACCGCTCACCACCACTTTTGATTCGGTCGCACATTTTACTGCCACTTTTGAAGTGAAATCGAGTGCAGCCTGTCCGGCTTTTCTTGATCCCACAATAGCCACGGCATCCTCCTGCAGCATACCCTTTCGTCCCTTGATGTAAACAACAGGCGGAGCATGCCTGGTTTTAAGGTTTTCCTTCAAAACCTGAGGATACTCCTGAGCATTCAGGGGAATCATAATAAACCCTTCATTGGTAAGCTGTTCGGCAATGAATGCCAGTTTAGGCAGTTCGTTGCGGACATTTTCCAGGTCACCCAGCTCCTTATCGGAAAAGGCAAAGACCTCTTTCCAGACTTTCTTCTCCAAAGCAAAAAAGTCGGACCAACTCATCTGGTTCTCGTGCGTCACCCTGATAATGAAACGGTTGATCCGCTCCACCTTCCATCCAGGCAGGTGTGCCACGGCGATCCAGTAAGTATTTTCAGCAAAATGGCTCATCCGGCATTCTTTTATAGGTCACCACCCAGGGTCTTTGCAATCACCAGGGGTGCAATCTTTGCAGCCCCGCATTTGCTCAGACATTTCCCTGCTTCCTTTATGGTGCAACCACTGTCAAAGATATCATCAATTATTAAAATACGCTTCCCTTCAATCTCCTCCATGCTTAAACATCCAAATTTTCCGCGCACGTTGTGTCTTTTCGATATACTGCTTTGAAAAACCTTTTGCGGCTGTGTGGCTTCTGTCTTGATAAGCTGGTGCGAGATTGGAATTTTCAGCACAAAGGCCACTTTTTCTGCAAAGTTTTTCACCAGGTCGCCCGATTCTGTTGGAGGCACGTACATGATCATGTCAAACTTTTCACCGCCATAGTGCTTTCTGAACGCCCTTAATGTAAGCCGGAGCAGCCAATCGGGGAAATCGCCCCCACCTTCGTATTTCGAATAATGGATGGCAGAACCCACATTAGATGTTCCGTAATAGGCAGCGGCAACCCCGTTGACAAGGCAACTTTGCGTTGTTTCGACTTCCAGCACCGGAAAAAAGGTCTCACGAAAATTCTTAAGCTTTTCAACCAGTTCTTCCGAAGGAACCACTCCAATGCGCTTTTTCGAATCATTGTCGCAAACACCGCAAGGGCTCTGCCGCTCGTCGCCCAAATATTCGCATAAATATTGCATGCGGCATGTTTCAATACCGGTATAGGCGATCATTTTTTCCAATTCAAGGTATTGCTCCCTGCGCAGGGATTCATACAATCCAAGGTCAAGCGGGCCTGCATTTGGGTTGTAAAAATATTTCCGCCCCCTGGCTTCTACCTCGTTCACAATGCCCTGATCAACCAGGTCGGCAAGTATTACGCTCACATGGGTTTGTTTCAGGTTGGCAGCCCTTACAATTTCATGCTTGCTCATCAGGGCAGTTTTCACCGCTGAAATCACCTTGTCGTATTTTGCAGCCGGTGGCTTGTTTCCATCAATAAAGCTGAGGGGCAGCGACTGGTCTGCGGCCGCATTGTAAAGCAAGATTATAAACGCTTCCCTGCCGTCGCGACCCGCCCGTCCAATCTCCTGGTAATAATGTATGGGCGATTGGGTTACCTGTGTGTGAATAACAAAGCGGATATCGGGTTTATCGATCCCCATTCCCAGGGCATTGGTCGACACAACCCCATCGAAGCCGTTGTTCATGAATTCTGTTTCTATCCCCTTTCGGCTTTCCGGATCCAGCCGGCCACTATAAGCCGCTGTTTTAAAACCAAGGAAGTTTAGCCAGTTGGCATAGATTTCAGTATTGGCCTGGGTGCCGGTATAAATAATTCCCGTTTTGGGAATCCTGTGAAAATGCGAAGCAAGCCAGAGAAATTTCTCGTCTTCACTGTTTACCGGCACCACAAACAGCCTCAGATTTGGCCGCAGGAGCCGGCCCCTTACCAGGATCAGGTCACCACCGGCCTGCTCCAAAATATCTTGCTGAACCCGGGGTGTGGCCGTAGCCGTAGTGGCCAGCACGGGGAAGTTTTTTGGCAGCAGCCTGACCAGGTTCACAATGCGCCGGTAATTGGGCCGGAAGCTCTGACCCCAGATCGAAATGCAATGCGCCTCATCAACCACCACCATTGCAATTTTCATCTCCCTGGCGGCACGAATCCACTCCGCATTCTCCATGCGTTCGGGCGCAATATACAGTATGTCGAGCTGGTTGTTCCGTGCCAGGGAAATTACAGACTCATTCTCGTCGGGCGACTGGTTGGAGTTTATGGTTGCAGCCCTGATCCCCCTTTCCTGCATGCTGCGCACCTGGTCGCGCATTAGCGCAATTAGCGGTGAAAATACGATGGAGAGACCATCAAGCTGGGTGGCCGGAAACTGAAAGCACAGGGATTTCCCGTAGCCGGTTTTTTCAATAAACAACACCCGCTTGCCCGCCAGCAACTTTTCAATAACTTCCCACTGAAGGTCATAAAATGCCTCGAAACCAAATAGCCTTAAAAGCTCCTTTTCAGCGTGCTGACGGTTCATAATTGAGCTCGGATAGATTTACTTACACCAGGTAGTATGATCTAATCGAATGCAAAAATGCAGGGTCTTTTGCAAATATAGAAAAAGTTACCATTTTGAGAGAGGTGGATCGAATAACCCCTCGACTTCGTTCTCCCTCCGGTCGAACTTCGCTCGGGGCCCGTCATCTGTCGCTAAGCAACAAACCCCATTGGCGTCTTTAAAATCGCCAATGGGGTTCTTCCTTTAACCGGAGAGCCTCGGTCCTCGAGCGGAGCTTGAACGAAACGTTAGTGGAGCGAAAGCGCAGTCGAGAGGTGGTACATATTGCAGTGCCTGAAAAGCCCCTCGACTTCGTTCTCCCTCCGGTCGAACTTCGCTCGGGGACCGTCATCTGCCGCTAAATAACGAACCCCATTGGCGTTTTAAAAATCACTAATGGGGTTCTTCTTTAACCCGAAAGCCCCGGTCCTCGAGCGGAGCTTGAACGAAATAATGATGGAACGCTTTTTTTATTATAAAATCAAATTTTCCACCCCTTTCCTACCCCTAACTGGAAAATATTACTCATATTTGCTAAGCCTAATTTCGTCCATACCTTATCTATATTATCATTCATGTCCTCACGCTTCTTTACCAACGAAAACAAAAACACCCTTCTGCGTAAATTTGAAGGGGTGTTGAAAAACAATACCGACATTGCAGCTTTCGATGCTTTGGTTGGCTATTTCAGGGCTTCGGGGTATTTTCAGATCAGGCCTTTTCTTGAAAATGTGCCCAAGATCAGAATTCTCGTCGGAATCAATGTAGATAAGATCCTGGCGCGCTATCAGGCCAAAGGCCTGCTGTTTCATGGCGATGCCAACCAAACCCTGGCCGAGTTTCTTACGGATGTTAAGTCGGATATTCAGGAAGCGGATTACAGCAAGGAGGTTGAAGCTGGCATTTTACAGTTTATTGAAGACATTGCCACTAAAAAGATTGAGATCAAGGCCCACCCCAGCAAAAAACTGCATGCCAAGATTTACATTTTCAGGCCCGAAAACTGGAACGAACACAAAGCCGGGCATGTAATTACCGGTTCATCCAATCTTACTGAAAGCGGTTTGGGCGAGAGGGACGATTTCAACTATGAATTCAACGTGCTCTTAAGCTATTACGAAGATGTAAAATTCGCCACCGATGAGTTTGAACGCCTCTGGATTGAAGGCATCCCGATTTTACCGGTGGAAATTGGCAGAGTGAAAACCGATACGTTCCT
>JAHYJD010000192.1 GCA_019429365.1 Bacteroidales bacterium
TCATACACGCTGTGGTTGGGATCGACCAAATAATCGATGCGCGAATACTCTGCCCTTAGCCCTGCTTCCAGCTCCAGGGCTTTTAATTCAACCACATAATTGGAATAGGCAGCCGACATATACTCGCGGTATTCGGCTGTGCCTGCCAGCCCCGGATCGAGAATGGAGTTGTTGCCCGGTGTAAACACAATATCATTGGGAAAAATGCGCGCCATTTGCTTGGTTCCCAATTCAATGCGTCCGGCACGAAGGGGTCTGACATAATCTGCCGTCAGGTCGAAAATGTTCTCATCGGCAATCAGGGCAGTGGTATCTGTACCCAAAACACCATTTTGGTGGTTGGTAAAGTAAAACACTTCGTCTTTTCTGCGGAAGGAATAATTGAAGGAAGAAGTAAGACTGTGGCCGGGTTGTGTAAAGCTGTGCTTGTGGGTCACGGTGGCAAATAAGGTCTGGTTCACTTCGTTTTCGTAATATTCCCAAAGGCGCATTTGCTGGCCTGTGTTTGCGTTCAGGTAGGGGAGGTCGCCCAGGTCGGTGTATTCGCGGTAGTTGTAAAGTGCTGAAAAGGTGAAGGTGTTGCGCTCATTGGGCGAATAGTCAAGGCCCCCGCGAAGGTTATAAATGGGCTGTGTGCGGTTTTCGAGCCACTGCTGGTTTACCGGAACCCCGTCATCGTATTCACGCAGAAAGAATTCGCTTTTCATCATGGTTTTGTGGTAAAGCAGGTCACCATGCACAAAAAAGTTGAAAGCATCCTTGCGGTAATTGGCCGAAAGCGAAGGATTGATCTTTGGGGTGAAACGATACTGATCTCTGATGCCGGGCAGGTTTTCCTTTTTGCTGGTAAGTGCCCCGGCGCCCACCGTCATGCCTGCACGGCCGTTCCAGCCCTGCTGTTGCTCCTTTCGGAAAATAATATTGATAATGCCCGCCATGCCGCTGGCATCGTATCGGGCTGAGGGGTTGTTAATGATCTCAATACCTTCGATGGCCGATGCAGGAATATTTTCCAGACCTGACTGGGAGCCCATGCCCGTGATGGCGGTTTGCTTGCCATCGATCAGTACGGTAACCTGGTCGCTGCCACGTATGGAGACATTGCCATCACGATCTACCGTTACGCCAGGCAGGTTCTGCATGGCTTGCAGCACCGAGCCACCAAGCTGGCTTATGTTTTCTTCTATGGTGTAAACTTTGCGGTCCATTGAAGAAACGACCTCTTCGCGAAAGCCGGTAACCGTAACGCCTTCTATGGAAAGAGAACTTTCTGCCAGGAAAATGTTTCCAAGGTCAAGGAAAGAACTTAAACGCCCCACGTGAAAAGGCGTAAACTGCTCCTCATATCCCACGAAAGTGGTTTTTAAAAGGTAATCGCCGCTTCGGATGCCATCGATGGAAAAAGTGCCCTGTTCGCTGGTTACCGTGCCTGTAACAAAACTGCTGTCGCCAGCCTGTAGCGCCTGTATGGTTACGTAGGGCAAAGGCTGTCGGTCGGCCCGGTCTCTGACCGAACCTGAAATAACGACTCCATTACTTTGTGAAAAAAGAGTCACCGAAAAAGCCATAAATACCAGTGAAAGAATCCATTTTTTCATAATTCCCTGATTGAATTTTTTCAAAAAACTTAAATATTTAAATGCTTTAGAAGCGAAATTGTTCAATTTTTCCAAGAAGCGAAATTCTGCAATGTGTCATATAAAAATGTCGGAAGTTTTTTTAAAAATTCAACTTCACCCTGGCCGAAAGCATGTTGAAATCCCTGAATCCGGCAAAGATATTCTCACCTTTTCCATCAAAGAGGTAGGCGCCCATGCCCACCTCCAGGTTGTCGATGCCGCGATAGGTAATTTCAGGGGTGTAAAACAGGGCATAGTTGTTTTTTGGTTCGCCCCAGTCAGAAATGACCACTCCGCCGGCCAGTGGCCTGAGCAGCCACTTGTCGTGAAGCACCGAACGTTCAGCCGCAATAATCAGGTAGTCGTTCAGGTTACCCCTGCCACGCTCATGAAAAAACCCATGCATAAACTGGGCGTTAAGGTAAGTGCCATTTCTAAAGGTATAGTCGGCGCCAAAAACAAAGCGCGTATATGGATCTTTTTTCATCAGGGTGCTGTCGCTGGTAATGGTACCGGCTGGCTGTCCGTAAAGTAAACTCAGGTCGGTGGTCATAATTATTTCCCTTTCGGGGAAAAAAACGCCGGCTTCGGCCCATACGCCCACAGCTCCAATGGTTCCGGCCATATCGGCTCCCAGCATGTGATACCTTGGGAAGAAAAGCTCGCTATGCACGTTGGTTTCGCCCTGCATGCCGGCTGG
>JAHYJD010000073.1 GCA_019429365.1 Bacteroidales bacterium
TGATGGTGATGGCGATGGCGATGGCGATGGCGATGGCGATGGCGATGGCGAAGGCGAAGGTGAAGGCGAAGGCGAAGGCGAAGGCGATGGTGAAGGTGGTAACGAAGGTGGTAACGAAGGCGGTAACGAAGGCGGTAACGAAGGCGGTAACGAAGGTGGTAACGAAGGCGGTAACGAAGGTGGTAACGAAGGCGGTAACGAAGGCGGTAACGAAGGCGGTAACGAAGGCGGTAACGAAGGTGGTGAAGATCCTATTACCCCCCCAACCTCTGGTTACGCCTGGGGTATTGACACCGTTGGTACCTATGTAAATCAAGGATTTTTCCGTTTTACCAATGATTATTGTGACTCCTATGTTGAAGGCCAAAATGGATATACATATCCTTTGGTGGCCAAAGACGAAAACAACCAGGTGTTTAATATTGGAACTGTAATTGTTTACAATCCGGACCTTTACGGAGACAAATCAGGCATTCTTAATGACCGGACAAAAACAAACTCAACAACGCCATCCGCTTGGTATGTGGAAGTTCAATTAAATGCTGGTTACACCCTTGAAGAAGTAAGGTTTTACCTGGATAACTCCCTGCCTGAAGCGTTTAACTGGAACGATTTCGTAATCAAAAAAACTGCTGAAGGAACCCAAACTTACAGAATGTATATGAACGACCCTGCTTTCGCAAATTTTAACAGCGAAGAGGCATTTTATTTTGCGGCCTATGTCGAATACAAAAGCACAAAAAACCCAACAAATAAATTCGTTTCCCGGTAAAATTTAAATAAAGAACAACCTTAAAAAACACCTTAAAACCGCCCTGGAAACAGGGCGGTTTTTTTATTTTTTCAACTTTTTAAAAAATTGCTTTTCAGCATATTACATGTTTCCAATAGCCCTATTTTACTAGGTGTTTTTACATAGATTAACCTAAGTATTTTCGCTGGTTATAAATTTGGTGTTTTTACATAGATGTAGCTACGTTTTTTGCGAGTAATTTCACGTTTGAATTTTTGAACGACGTTTTTTAATTATTCAAATGCGTTAAACCCCCAAAAAACAAATAATCTATGAAAAGAAAACTCTTTGTACTTTTTAGCATGTTCGCCTTCGTGGCGATCGCATTCACCAGCTGTCAGAAAGACAACCTGGTTATTGATCAGAAAGATGCAGTGGTTGTTGCATCTACCCCAAGCACTCCTGTTTCTGATGCAGGCGTAACTCCCGCAATCATTGATGGTGGAAATAATGGCGGAAACCTTACCTGCGAAGAAGTAGGTTCAGCATTCGGCACCTCATTTGACGAAAGCATTGGTCAAATTAATTATAATGATGGAGAATTTGAATATCCATGGCCAGCCGAATTAAATGTTCTCGTAACCAATGGCACTTATGTATCCTTCAACCTTGAAAAGCCCCTTAAAATTGACGGCCGTTGCTACATTGTAGGCGCTGTAATCGTTAAAGGCAGCAACGAAGCCAATGTGTATTTTTATGAAAATGGGGCCATGTCAGATGAAGGTTTGGCCGCCCCTGTAAATCCAAATGGTAATCCTGCCGGTTTGAGCAACCTCACTTTTTGCTTCTACGAAGTTGATTGCGAAGATGAAGAATGCTTCGAATACCACGAAGAAACCGCATGGGCAGGTATTGCCGGAGACGGCCCCTCTTGGTGGTTCTACATTGAGGTTGATGAAGATGGTGGCGAATACCCGATTTACGCCGGTCAGAAACTGGTTGAAGGCGCTTTCGTAAACATTGACGCAGATGGTCTTCTTACCATTAACCTTGGCGACAACCTGACGCTTCAGGAAGTGATCGAAGCTGTTAAGATTCAGGGTTATGGCCAGGACGAGCTCCCTGCCCGCAGGCCCAATGCCGGACGCTTCACTACTTACAAAGGTGATTTCCCTGAAGATGGTGTTGATGTAAGTGGTTTTGCTTACGTGGCTGTTCACCTTGATGTACTGGTGAAGGTGTTGGTTGATTGCCCCGAAGGCGAAGAATAGCCCACCATTCTTTTTCTAAAAATTCATAAAGAGCCGCCTTTTGGGCGGCTTTTTTTGTTATTGCCAAGCCAATGCAATACATTTGCAGCACCAAAGTAATTTTATTCATTTCAAAATCCTTATCATGCAATTTTCAAGCAAGAGAAGCCTAATTTCCCTATTCACCCTCTTTATCATCCTGCTGGCGGGGCTGCCCCTGAAAGCCCAGGATCGCGATTTTACCGACAATGAGCTGAAGAGTTTCAGCAAGGTAGTGGTGGAAGTCATAACCATACAGCAAAACACCCAGCGCGACATGATCGCCATTATCCAGGAAAACAACCTGACGGTGCCCAGATTCAACCAGATGATGGCCCAGGCCCAGGAATTGGGCGAAGAAGGCATTGAAGGGACCGAAGAAGAGAAACGGGTTTTCTTTATTGTGGCCGATGCATTTAACGGCATTCAGGACCGAATGATCGACGACCTGACCAAAGCCATTGTTTCCAAAGGATTGTCGCTCGAGCGCTACGAAGCCATACTGCAGCGCTACCAGAGCGATCCGGATTTCCAGGCCAGGGTGCATACCCTCGCCGAGGAAAACTAAGTTATCTCAAATAATAAACCAGGAGGCCGCCCGGGAAAACCCTGGGACGGCCTTTTGTTTTAAGTGCAAAATCCTTGGCGATATATCATTAAAGCTTGTTTTTCAGCACAATACGAATAGCTTACTTGTTTTAAAAACTGGAAAAAAATAAATAATCTTGCAATTTTTTGCAAGAAATGGTTAAAATAGTATCATTAATTCTTGGCAACCGGGTTTATATTTGAACTTGCAAACAGAACTGCCGGGACATGCAAAAGAATCTTTTTTTCTACGGCTAAATTTTTTTCGCTTTTGTGGGATCGATCCTGATCGCGAAGCAGAGAGTTGGTTTTGGATTAGATTGAGGTTGGGAGCCTGGCACATAATCATAACACATGAAAATGGCCGGGCTTTTCTTCTTTAAACCATTTAGTTAAATTTTAACGGGTATTGCTATGAAAAATAAATTAAAATTGATTGCGCGCAGCCTTGGCTTTCTATTTCTTGCCCTCCTTATTTCGTGCAGCTCAGCCCCTTGGGAAGAAATTACCGACGGAGTGGTGGTGCACGTCAGAAAAGATGGCCAACCGGATCATACGGTTCGCCTGCAGGTTATTACCGATCATATCATTAGGGTTAGTTCGGCTCCGGGTAAACATTTTGCCGACAAGCCCAGCCTGATGATCATTGATCAGCTTCCTGCACTTCCCGATTTCTCGGTAGAAGAAGAAGATGATGCCATAATCCTGAAAACGGCCTTTATTTGGGCCCGGGTGCTTAAAGCCACCGGGGAGGTTACTTTTTCTGATGCCAATGGAAATATGATCCTTGCCGAAAAGCAGGGGGGCGGAAAATCCTTCGAAACAGTAAGCATTGAAGGCGAGGATTTCATCTCCATCCGCCAGCAGTTCGAATCGCCCGACGATGAAGCCCTTTACGGGCTGGGATCGAACCAGACCGGCTTTCTGAACATGAAGGGCAAGGATTTCGACATGTATCAGTACAATACCCAGGCCGTGGTGCCATTCCTGATTTCGAGCCGCAACTACGGCATCCTGTGGGACAACTATTCGCGCACCAAGTTTGGCGACCCGCGTGAGAGACAGGAAATTTCTAGTTTAAAACTCTTTGACGCCAACGGAAACGAAGGTGGCCTGACAGCAGTTTACACCAATAAAAACAACCCTGCTGATGTGTTTCTTACCCAAACCGAAAATGAAATCAGCTACAATTTTCTGCCCGACCAGGAAAAGTTTCCTGAAGGCTTTGATTTACAAAACGGGTTGGTGACCTGGGAGGGGTTTATTGCATCGGATGCCGAAGGGCTGCACAAGTTTACCTTCACCTCGGCCGGATATGCCAAACTCTGGATAGATGGTAAACAACTTTTCGACCGCTGGCGCATGGCCTGGAACCTCTCGAACAACCAGTTCGACTTTGCCATGGAAGCCGGCAAGCAATATCCCATCAAGATTGAATGGATTCCCGATGGAGGCGAATCTTACCTTGCCCTTAAGCACCTGGACCCTTTGCCTGTTGCAGAGCAAAACCGCATATCACTGTATTCGGAGGTGGCCGATCAGCTCGATTACTATTTCATTGCAGGTGGCAGCATGGATGAGGTCATCAGCGGTTATCGCACCCTTACGGGGAAAGCGCCCATAGTGCCACGCTGGGCAATGGGATTCTGGCAGAGCCGCGAGCGCTACACCACACAGGATGAACTGCTCGATGTGGTGCGCGAATTTCGCCAAAGAAACATTCCCTTCGACAACATTGTTCTCGACTGGCAGTACTGGCCCATCGACAGCTGGGGCGACCACGCCTTCGAAGCCTCCCGCTTCCCCGACCCTGAAGAGATGGTCCGCACCCTGCATGAAGAGCTGGATGCCCGCATCATGATCTCGGTCTGGCCAAAATACTACAAGGGCACGAGCAATTATGAGCACATGAAACAAAATGGCTGGCTCTATTTGCTGAATATTGAAAAGGACCGCGAAGACTGGCTGGGCTTTGTTTCTACCTTTTACGATGCCTTTAACCCCGGGGCGCAGAAAGCTTTCTGGGAGCAGCTCGACACCAGCATTTACCGCAAGGGCATTGATGCCTGGTGGCTGGATGCCACCGAGCCCGACATTCATTCCAACCTTCCCATGGACGAGCGCAAGGCGCTGATGCATCCCACCTATCTGGGGCCCGGCGCCAAATACTTCAACGCCTATTCGCTGGAGCAGGCCAAAGGCGTATACGAAGGGCAGCGGGGCGTCAACCCCGACCAGCGGGTGTTTATCCTTACCCGCTCGGCCTTTGCCGGATTGCAGCGCTATGCGGCCGCCAACTGGAGCGGCGACGTGGCTACACGCTGGCACGACATGCTGGCTCAGATACCCGCCGGCCTCAACATGAGCGTGGCAGGCATCCCCTACTGGACCATGGACATTGGCGGGTTCTCGGTGGAAAGGCGATACGAAAACGCCACCGGCGAAGACCTGGTGGAATGGCGCGAGCTGATGACACGCTGGCACCAATATGGCGCATTTGTGCCCATCTTCCGCTCGCACGGGCAATACCCTTACCGGGAATTCTTCAATACGGCACCAGAAGGGCACCCTGCCTACGAGTCGATGCTGGCCTACAACAAGCTGCGCTACCGCCTGATGCCCTACATCTATTCGCTGGCAGGCCACACCTGGCTGCACGACTACACCATAATGCGGCCACTGGCCATGGATTTCGGCTCAGACGCCAGGGTACATGCCATCATCGACCAGTATATGTTTGGACCGGGCCTGCTTATCAACCCGGTATATGAATACAAGGCCCGTTCGCGCCAGGTTTACCTGCCCGAAGGAACCGCCTGGTACAGCCTGCACACAGGGCAGCACTTAAACGGTGGACAGACGGTGGATGCCGCTGCACCTTACGAGTATAGCCCCATTTTCATCAAGGCCGGATCGGTAATGCCTGTGGGTCCGGAAATACAGCACTCCGGACAGGGCCAGACAGCACCGGTAACCCTCATGGTATTTGCTGGTCAGGATGGCAGCTTTGAACTTTACGAAGATGAAGGCCTGAACTACAATTACGAGAAAGGCGCGTATGCAACCATCCCCTTCAGCTTCAGCCAGGAGGACAAAACCCTTACCATTGGCGAGCGACAGGGCAAGTACAACGGGATGTTGGGAGAAAGGACTTTTCACATTATTGTAGTAACCCCAGACAATCCCCGTAAACTTAACTTCGACGGCAAACCCGATGTAAGCATTACTTACGATGGCAGCAGCCAAACCATAGACCTTTCGGCCTTTTAACCTTTATTTTTTCATTATCCCATGAAAAAGCGCATCGGTTTATTGCTCCTTTTGATACTGGTCACGGCAGGTTACTCACAAAATGTGCTGGCAGCACAGAGCAATTCCAGTAATGGCAACCATCCGGCTGAACAACTCGACATCCGGGCAGCTTTTCGCGAAAGCGACCCTATCCTAACCGGAAAACCGGAGGTAATCATCCCTCTCCAGCTGGAAAACACATCCAGGCAGACCTTGCGCGGCAGCCTTTCCATAAAAGTGGTTTCCGATTTCGGGGAGGAAATCTTCATACAGGAGAAGCCCATAAGGTTAAGGCCCGGGCGCAAAAGCCCGACCTCCTTTACTTTGCCGGCCATTGCGCCGGGATTTTACAGGGCCACCATAGCTTTTCAGGGTGAGCTGGCCAGCAAGCAGACAGAGGTCATGTTTGGTTACGAGCCCGAAAAGATCGTTTCTCCTCCCAATCCCCAGCCCGACTTTGCCCTTTACTGGGAAAGGGCAAAACGTGAACTGGCTGCAGTGGACCCGCAATACAGGATGATACGTGTGGATTCGGTGAGCACGGACCGGCGCGAGGTGTTCCTGGTGGAGATGCGATCGCTGGGCAATGTGCTCATCCGCGGCTGGTATTCGAGGCCCACAGCCCCGGGCACCTACCCTGCCGTGCTGCAGGTGCAGGGCTATAGTTCCACCATGCTGCCCACTTATGTCGATTACGGCGACGACCTCATTGGCTTCGGGCTAAATATTCGCGGACACGGAAACAGCAAGGATAACGTAGATCCGGGTTTTCCCGGTTACATCCTGCACTCCCTTAACGATAAAGAGATGTACATTTACCGTGGGGCCTATATGGACTGTATCCGGGCAGTCGACTTCCTATTTTCGCGACCTGAGCTTGATACCACACGCCTGGCGGTGGAAGGCGCCAGCCAGGGCGGGGCACTGGCCTTTGCCACGGCAGCCCTCGACAACCAGCGGATAAAGGTCTGCGCACCGCAGGTACCTTTCCTCTCCGACTTCGAAGACTACTTTAAAACCGCCTTCTGGCCCGGCAATGAATTCATTGACCTGGTGGAAAACCAGCAAAAAATGACCTGGGAAGAGGTGTTTTACACCCTGAGCTATATTGACATAAAAAACCTGGCGGGCTGGATCATGGCGCCCATGATCATGGGCGTGGGCCTTAAGGATGAAGTGTGCCCGCCGCATATCAATTTTGCTGCCTATAACCAGGTAAATACAGAAAAGGAATACATCATCTATCCCGATGCTGGCCATGGCCTTCCGCAAGATTTTTATTTCCGGAAAATGGCTTTCATTCGCCACCATTTCGGGCTGGAATAAGAGGTGCAGTGTGCTTCATTTTTAATTCATTGTCATGAAAAAGAAAATGTTAAAAATCGCCTTGGGTTTTGTGACCCTGCTAATGGTATTTTCATGTGGCCAAACTGAAAAGGAAGTCCGCAGCCGCGACAGTTTTAACCAGGGATGGCGCTTTGAGCTGGGCGACCACGCAGGGGCTGAGCTGGCTATTTTCGACGATGCGGCCTGGCGCCTGCTCGACTTGCCCCACGACTGGAGCATTGAAGGGGAGTTCAGTGCCGATCACCCCGCCACACCCGGAGGAGGAGCACTGCCCGGTGGCATAGCCTGGTACCGCAAAACATTCTCACTGCCTGAAAGCGACCAGGGAAAGAACATTTACGTGGATTTTGACGGCATTTACAAAAACGGCGAGGTATGGATCAACGGCCATTACCTGGGCATCAGACTTTACGGTTACTCCTCGTTCAGGCATGAGCTAACCCCACACCTCAACTTTGGTGAAACCCCCAACGTAATCAGCGTAAAGGTCGATAACTCCCGGCAGCCCAACTCGCGCTGGTACAGCGGGTCGGGCATTTACCGCAACGTGTGGCTGGTAAAAACCGGCCCGGTGGCCGTGGATCACTGGGGAACCTTTGTCACTACCCCCCAGGTAAGCGCAGATGAAGCCCGGGTGGATATTCAAATCAAGGTTCGCAACGCTACAGGAGCCGATGACCTGATTACCATCAAATCGACAGTTTATGACCGCCGCAACAAGTCGGTGGCCCAGGTGAGCACACCTGATTTTGCGCTTCCGGCAAGCGGCGCCATGGCCGAGCAAAGCATGGAAGTAAAAAACCCCGAACTCTGGTCGCTGGAGGACCCTGCCCTGTACCGGGTGGTGACCACCCTTTTCCGCGGAAGCGAAATGCTCGACAAATACGAAACCCCACTTGGCATCCGCAGTTTTGCCTTCGACAAGGACAAGGGCTTCTTCCTCAACGGAAAAGCGGTGAAGATCAAAGGAGTTTGCAACCACCACGACCTGGGTGCCCTGGGGGCGGCCGTCAATATACGTGCCCTGGAGCGTCAGCTCGAAATCATGAAGGCCATGGGCGTGAACGCCATACGCACCGCCCACAACCCGCCGGCACCCGAGCTGCTGCACCTTTGCGACAAAATGGGCTTTATTGTAATGGACGAAGCCTTCGATGTATGGCGCATTGCCAAGTTTGGCTTCGACTACAGCTATGAGTTCGACGAGTGGCATCAGCGCGACCTGGAAGACATGGTGCTGCGCGACCGCAACCACCCCAGCGTGATGATCTGGAGCATTGGCAACGAAATTATGGAACAATGGGACAGCACCGGTATAGAGCTGACCCAGCGCCTGGCAGGAATGGTAAGGAACCTCGACCCTACCCGACCTATCACTTCCGGCATGAACGGCCCAGATGTTTACAACTACATGATACGCTCGGGTGCACTCGACCTGATCGGTTTCAACTATAAGCATGAAGCATTTGAAAAGTTTCCCGAAACTTTTCCCGGGCAGATTTTCATCGGAGCAGAAACCAATTCAGCCCTGGCCACCCGCGGTTATTACGACATGCCTTCTGATTCGGTAAGGCGCTGGCCATTGCGTTGGGACATTCCATTTGATCAAGGCAACCCGGATCTGACCTGTTCCTCGTACGATAACCTGTCGACCCCCTGGGGATCGACCCATTTCGAAACCTGGGGCATTATAAAAAAACACGATTTCCTTTCGGGGATGTTTATCTGGACCGGTTTCGACTACCTTGGCGAACCCACGCCATACACCTTTCCTGCCCGCAGCAGCTATTTCGGCCTGGTAGACCTGGCAGGCTTCCCAAAGGATGGATTTTACTTTTACCAGAGCGAATGGACCGATGAGCCCATGTTGCATCTCTTCCCGCATTGGAACTGGGAGCCCGGGCAGGAAATCGATGTAATTGCCTACTCCAATTGCGATGAGGTGGAGCTGACCCTCAACGGGCAGTCGTTGGGCAGCCTTACCAAATGCCCCGAGCGCTTCAACTTTAAATGGAGAATTAACTTTGAACCGGGTGTGCTGAAAGCCTATGGCAAAAAAAACGGGGAGGTACTTCTTACGCAGGAAGTGCGGACGGCAGGCGAAGCCCACCACATTATGCTCGAGGCCGACCGGGCGCTGATCACTGCCGACGGGCAGGACCTCTCGTTTGTAACCGTTACGGTTGTGGACCAGGATGGCGTAATGCTGCCGCATGCCGACCATCAGGTATTCTTTTCGCTGGAAGGGGATGGCAGGATTGAAGCCGTTGACAATGGCAGCCAGACCAGCCTGGAGCCTTTCCGGGCAACGCAGCG
Source organism: Bacteroidales bacterium (assembly GCA_019429365.1). Taxonomy (GTDB): domain Bacteria; phylum Bacteroidota; class Bacteroidia; order Bacteroidales; family UBA7960; genus UBA7960. Next base: position 9,565 of record JAHYJD010000073.1, read on the forward strand.
CAAGGCCTTTAATGGCAAGTGCCTGGCCATTATCAGAAGCGGAAACACCAGCGGCGAACTTAAGCTGGTGGCCACCAGCCCGGGCCTGCAAGCTGCAGAAGTCACCATAAGACAAACCAAAAAATAAAATATCATGAAACACTGCACAATCCTGCTGATGCTGTTGGTGGCCTTTGGCGCCAGTGCCCAGAAGTTCGACCTGGCAAAAACCCCGCCCATGGGCTGGAACAGCTGGAACACTTTTGCCTGTAACATTGACGAGAAGCTGATACGCGAAACGGCTGAGCACATGGTGTCCAGTGGCATGCGCGACGCCGGGTATGTATACGTCAATATCGACGACTGCTGGCATGGCGAGCGCGACAGCCTGGGATTCATTCAACCCGACCCGGTGCGCTTCCCTTCGGGCATGAAAGCACTGGCAGATTATGTGCACTCGCTGGGGCTGAAGCTTGGCATTTATTCCGATGCCGGCACCAAAACCTGCGCGGGCTATCCCGGCAGCCGCGGCTACGAGTATCAGGATGCCCTGACCTATGCCCGCTGGGGCATCGATTACCTTAAATACGACTGGTGCAACACCGACAGCCTTAATCCGGCCGAGGCCTATAAGACCATGCGCGACGCCATTTATGCCGCTGGTCGCCCTATGGTGTTAAGCATTTGCGAGTGGGGCGACAATGAGCCCTGGCGCTGGGGTAAGGAAATAGGGCACTTATGGCGCACCACCGGCGACATTCATCTTTGCTGGGACTGTGAGCTGGGCTTTGGCACCTGGTCGAAATGGGGCGTGCTAAACATACTCGACAAGCAGGAGGGCCTCCGTAAATACGCCGGCCCGGGCCACTGGAACGATCCAGACATGCTGCAGGTGGGCAACGGCCTGACGGCAGCCCAGGACAGGGCGCACTTCTCGCTTTGGGCCATGCTGGCTGCTCCCCTCATGGCCGGAAACGACATCAGGAGTATGTCGGACCAAACCCGTGAGATACTTACCAACAGGGAAGTGATCGCCATAAACCAGGACGAGCTGGGCATACAGTGCTACCGCATGTTGAGCGAGGGACAACTGCAGGTATTCGTGAAGCCCCTTGCCAACAACGAAGTGGCCATACTTTTTCTGAACCGCGGCGATACGGCACTGAACCTCGACTTCGACTGGAAAAAGTTTACCGTGAACGATGGCATGACCGGCAGGTATCACGATTTCAACCAGCAAACTTTTAAATTGCGCGACCTTTGGGAAAAGGCCGAGGCCGGCACCACGGCTGCGCCCTTGAAAAAGATGTTGCCCGCGCACGATGTGCTCATGCTGCGCCTTACAGCAATGTAGAAAAACGGCTTTCCCCGAAAGGGATAATCAATGAATGACGAGGGAGAAAGGGGGTTTTACACAAATACCCTGGATCCTTCCTCGTAGCTTTTGCGCAGTTCTTTGGGTGTGCAGCCCTTCTTCTTCTTGAAAATACGGTTGAAATTGGAAATATTGTTGAAACCGCAATCGTAGGCAATTTCGGCAATGGTATGTGTGGTGTCGATAAGCATGCGCGAGGCGTGCCCCAGGCGAATCTCGGTAAGGCAATCGACGTAAGTCATGCCCGTGCGCAACTTAAAGAAGCGGCTGAAGGCCGTCTCGGTCATGTTGATCAGCCTGGCCACCTCGCCAAGGGCAATGGAGCGGTGAAAATTCAAATGGGTGTAATTCATTACCCGCTCCACGCGACGGCTGTTGTATGAGCATTTGTCTTCCACATTAAAAGTGGAATCACTCAATACGCGATAATTCCTTGAGGTGGACAAGTCGTGCAGTATCGACATGAGCTCGAGCACCGAATCGAAGCCCTGCTTGCTGCCGAGGCTCATAATACGGTCTTTCAGGCTGCGGGCCGTTGCCTTAGAAAAAAGCACCCCACGCGACGACTTTTCAAAAAGGCTCCTGATACAACTCAGCTGATTCTTTTTCAGAAACTTCTCATCGAAAAAATCGCTGTGAAACTGTATGGTAACCTCCGTGAGGTTTCCACCCTCATAACTGGAGTTAAACCAGGCATGCTCCAGGTTAGGGCCCACCAGCACCAGCTCAATGTCATCAATCTCGTCCACGTGATCACCAATTACCCTTTTAGCGCCTTTGGCGTTGAGGATAAAATTCAGCTCCATTTCGTCGTGGTAATGCAACGGAAAGTCGAATTCTGACTTGGTCCTTTTTAAAACCGTAAAGCAGTCGGCTTGGGTGAGCGGGGTAATTTCTTTTATCACCTTCTTGTTCATGGACACCGGGTAATTTATTGGGAATGGAACGGTATTTAGGGTTAAAATAGTCCTGCCGTAAGGATTAAACCGGCCAATTACAAAAACTGGGGCAGAAGCCAGCATTCATTCCTGGCAAAATTTCACCATAAATTTAGATAAATAATAAAAGGCTTGTAAAAAAAGCAGCATAAAATCGTCTTTTATTTGTAAATCAACTCATACAGATCGTTTATCATGGCAGTATTCAGAAATAGACAATCCTTAAGAATGCCTCACAAAAATAATCCGTTTTGGTAATTTTTTTTTAAAAAATTCTATTATTACATTGATATACAATCATGTAACGAAATAACCCTGTAAGATTTCACGACTTTCAAAAAAGCCAAAAAGTATGTTTATAGGATAAAATAGTATTATTCATTTTAATGCAATGGTGTGAACTTTACATGGCAGTTTGGGAGGTCTCCAGGATGTTGTGCTTTTCCATCCAAACCATGATCATTAAAAAATAAGTGCCATGAAAAAATTCAACATTTGTTTATTCCTGGCCGCCGTGCTATTGCTATGGAGCTGCACCCCCGTGCTTGAAAGCAAGGTGCCTACCGCCGACAATCAGGCAACGGCCGAAACAGTGAATCTGTTGCTTAACATGAAAGCCCTGACAGCCAAAGGCTTCATGTTTGGTCATCAGGACGACCTGGCCTATGGTATTGGCTGGGAAGCCCCTGAAGGGCCATCCGACATTTACCTCCTGGTAAATGATTACCCGGCCATTTTTGGCTGGGATCTTGGCCATATTGAGCTGGGAGCCGAACAAAACCTCGATGGGGTTTCCTTTGCCTCCATGAAGCAATGGGCCATACAGGTGCACGCCATGGGTGGCATAAACACCTACAGCTGGCACGCCGACAACCCCCTGACAGGAGGCTCCACCTGGGACATCAGTTCCTCCGATGTGGTTCGCTCTGTTTTGCCTTTCGGCGAAAAACACGACCTTTACCTGATTTGGCTCGACAGGCTTGCGGCTTTCTTTCTCGATCTGAAAGACGAAAGCGGCCTACCTATTCCCGTAATATTCAGGCCCTATCATGAGCATACCGGAAACTGGTTCTGGTGGGGGCAGGTGCATTGCACTTCAGAGGAATTCAGGGAATTGTGGCATATGACTTTCCATTACCTTAAGGACACACGCAAGGTCAATAATCTATTGTGGGCCTACTCCCCTTCCGACAACTTCAAAAGCCTGGAGGAATTTACCGAAAGGTATCCCGGCAAGGACTATGTTGACATAGTAGGGTTTGACATGTATCAGCAACCAGGGCAAACCAGCGAGCACTTTGCTGCCCGCCTGAAAGATACGGCAAGCCTGCTGGTCGATTTTGCCGTTACCCTTGACAAGCTCCCTGCAATAACCGAAATGGGCTACGAACAGGTTCCTGATCCTGTTTGGTGGACCACCGTAGTGTGGGCGTCATTTAAGGACCTGCCTGTTTCGTATGCCTTATTCTGGCGCAATGCCATTAACCGGCCTGATCACTACTATGCACCCTATCCCGGTCATTTAAGCCAGGACGACTTTATCAGGTTTTACGAGCTTCCTGAAACATTGTTTCTGAGCGACATTGAACCCGAAAACGTTTACGATTCCCATTCATTTTAAACGCGCCGCAATGAACCCCCTGTTTAAGGAACGATTGCAACGACTTACAAAACAACATCAAGAGCTATTAGGCCGACCCAACATTAAGCTGGAAAGCACCAACGGAATTTTCAGCCGGTATGCTTACCCGGTTCTTACCGCGGCACATGTGCCCCTGCGGTGGCGGTTCGACTTCGACCCTTCTGACAATCCCTTTCTGCTGGAGCGCATTGGAGTGAATGCCGTTTTCAATGCCGGTGCCATGAAATACAACGGCAAGTACCTGCTGGTGGCCCGTGTGGAAGGGTTCGACCGCAAGTCGTTTTTCGCCATTGCCGAAAGTCCCAACGGGATTGACAACTTTCGCTTTCGCGAATTCCCCATCCAAATGCCCGAAACCGCAGTGCCCGACGTAAATATTTACGATATGCGCCTTACGCAGCATGAGGACGGCTGGATTTATGGGATATTCTGCACGGAACGCAAGGACCCCTCAGCACCTGCAAGCGACCTGTCGTCGGCCATTGCCAATACCGGCATTGCCCGAACACGCGACCTGCTGACCTGGGAAAGACTTCCCGACCTGCGCTCAAAGAGCCAGCAACGCAACGTGGTGCTGCATCCCGGGTTTGTCGATGGCAAATACGCACTTTACACCCGCCCGCAGGATGGCTTTATTGAGGCGGGCAATGGCGGCGGCATTGGCTGGGCACTGGTTGACGACATTACAAATGCCGTAGTAGAGAATGAGACCATCATCGACCACCGCTATTACCACACCATTAAAGAACTGAAAAACGGCGAAGGGCCCCACCCCATAAAAACCAGCAAAGGATGGCTTCACCTGGCGCACGGGGTAAGAGCCTGCGCTGCCGGACTACGTTATGTGCTATACCTGTACATGACCTCCCTGGAAGATCCGGCAAAACAGATTGCAAGGCCTGCAGGATATTTCATGGCACCAGAAGGCGAAGAAAGAACCGGCGATGTTTCCAACGTCCTGTTTTCAAATGGCTGGATTGCCGACGACGACGGCACCGTTTTCATCTATTATGCCAGTTCCGATACGCGCATGCATGTAGCCACTTCTACCATAGATCAACTGGTTGACTATTGTCTGAACACCCCTGAAGACGGATTCCGCTCGGCCAATTCTGCAATGGCCGTCAGAAAACTCATTGAAAAAAACCAACATCTTAAATTTGAAGAATGGACCAAACCTTCCTGACCACCATCGACGTTCTGATTATTGCCGCCTACCTTGGTCTCCTGATCTTCATTGGATTTTACCTGAAAAGGCGGGCCTCACGCAACCTCCAATCCTATCTGCTGGGAGGCAAGTCCATTCCCTGGTACATGCTGGGCCTGTCGAACGCTTCGGGCATGTTCGATATTTCAGGCACCGTTTGGCTGGTTGCCATCACGGTAATCTACGGGCTAAAAAGCATCTACATTCCATGGCTGTGGCCGGTATTCAACCAGATCTTCCTGATGATGTACCTCTCGGCATGGCTGCGACGCTCCGAATGCACCACCGGTGCCGAGTGGATTGGATTCAGGTTCGGAAAGGACAAAGGGGCAGTGACATCGCACTGGATCATTGTGCTGTTTGCCATACTGGTGTGCCTGAGCATGCTGGCATACGGCTTTATCGGAATGGGAAAATTTATTGAGATATTTCTTCCGCTGAAAACCCTTTTCCCTGCCCTGGCATTTATTCCGGAAGCATACGTACCCCACGTTTGGGGCATCACCTTTACCCTCTTTGCAGTATTCTATGCCTTGATGGGCGGTATGCTGAGCATTGTATGGGCCGACGTGGCGCAATACGTGATCATGACCCTGGCCTCCCTTGCCATTGCAGTAATTGCCATGCTGCATCTGGATATTATTGAATTCTCCTCGTGGATGCCCCAGGGCTGGTTCTCGCCGGGCTTTGGATGGACGCTTGAGCTCGACTGGACCGGGAAGTTTGCCGAGTTTAACAGCAAAATACAATCCGATGGTTACCAGATCTTCAGCCTGTTTTTTGGCATGGTATTGCTAAAGGGTATCCTGGCCAGCATTGCCGGCCCCGCACCCACTTACGACATGCAGAAGATCCTTTCCACCAAGTCGCCCAGCGAAGCAGCCAAAATGAGCGGATTTGTTTCGGTTATCCTGATGCCGGTACGTTACCTGATGATCGCAGGTATTTCAGTGATCGGGCTGATTCTTTTCGATCAGATCAGGGAGCAGATCACCGTGGGCGGCATGGTCGATTTTGAGCTGGTATTGCCCGCCGTGGTAAGCCACGAGTGGATCCCGGCTGGCCTCACCGGGCTTATCCTGGCCGGATTGCTGGCCGCATTCATGTCGACCTTTGCCGGCACCCTCAACGCAGCCCAGGCCTATATCGTAAACGACATTTACATTAAGTATTTTAAGCCCGAAGCTTCACCCAAACAATCGACCCGCGCAAACATTATTGTGGGCTTGGTGGTGGTGATTGTCAGCATTGGCTTCGGGGTGGTGGCACAGGATGTGAACACCGTGCTGCAGTGGGTCACGGGTGCCCTTTACGGAAGCTATATTGCCGCCAACATCTTGAAGTGGCACTGGTGGCGATTCAACAGCAAAGGATTTGCCTGGGGCATGGCAGGCGGTATGATTCCTGCCCTGGTACTGCCTTATGTGCCGGTAATTAACACTGTGCTGCCATTGTATTATTTTCCCATCATTCTTATCTTTTCTGTAATTGGCTGCATCTGGGGCACCTACTCGGCACCGGCCACCGAAACAGGGGTGCTCAAAAACTTTTATTTCAAAACCCGTCCATGGGGATTCTGGAAACCCATTCACGATATGGTGGTGGCAGAAAACCCGGGGTTCAGAAAAAATACAGCCTTCCGGCGCGACATGTTTAACGTAGCAACGGGCATTGTGTGGCAAACCTCCCTGGTGGCGGCGCCAATATTCCTGGTGCTTAAGCAGTTCCGCTCCTTTGCCATTGCCGCGGTAATCATCGCCATTACCGCCATACTGTTAAAGAAAAACTGGTACAATAAACTGGAAGATTAGCAAAAGTGAAATTCTGCCATAAAAAATCTTTGTTATGCGATACGGACATTTTGATGATAAACAGCGTGAGTACGTGATTACCGATCCTCAAACGCCCTGGCCCTGGATCAACTACCTCGGCACGGAAGATTTCTTTAGTCTGATTTCCAACACTGCCGGAGGCTATGCCTTTTACAAGGATGCCAAATTCAGGCGCATTACCCGGTATCGCTACAACAACGTACCCATGGATGCCGGTGGAAGGTATTTTTACATCAACGACAACGGCACCGTATGGAACCCTGGCTGGAAGCCTTGCAAAACGCCGCTCGACCATTACGAATGCCGCCATGGCCTGAATTATTCAATAATTAAGGGATTAAAGGACGGGCTCGAAGCCGAGGTGCTTTTCTTTGTGCCCCTGGGAACGCATGCCGAGATTCAGAAGTTCACCCTCACAAACCACAGCTTGAAGCCCAAAAAAATTAAGCTGTTTTCCTTTGTGGAATGGTGCCTGTGGAATGCAGCCACCGATATGGAGAACTTCCAGCGCAACTTCTCGACCGGTGAAGTGGAAATAGAAGATTCTGTCATTTACCATAAAACTGAGTACCGCGAACGCCGCAACCATTACGCCTATTACGCTGTAAACCAGCCAATGCAGGGTTTCGACACTGACCGCGAAACCTTTTTTGGGCTGTACAATGGCTTTCACGAGCCACAAACGGTGCTGGAAGGCAAGCCCCGCAACAGCGTGGCACACGGCTGGTCGCCAATAGCCTCGCATTATCTTGAGCTGGAACTTCAGCCCGGCGAAAAAAAGGAGCTCGTATTCATTCTCGGCTATGCCGAAAACCCGGAAGAAGAAAAATGGGAAGCAAAAAAGGTAATCAATAAAAGCCGCGCAAAAGCAACCATTGCCCGTTTCGACACAAGCGAAAAAGTGGAG
>JAHYJD010000074.1 GCA_019429365.1 Bacteroidales bacterium
CCAATAATATTGCGGACATCCTGTACGGTTTTGCGCGCGCTTTCGCCGGCTTTCTCGGCACCCATTTTGGCCACTTTCGTAAGATAGGCCTCGTCGGCCGAAAGTTCCAGAATGCGCTCGCGCAGGGGCGCCGTGAAGGCGATGACGTCTTCGGCCAGCTGCTTTTTCATGTCACCATAGCGGATGCTGCCTTCGTTGTATTTCTCGAGGAAGTAAGCGTGGGTGTCTGCGCTGCTGAGCACCTTCATGAGGCTGAAAAGGTTTTCCACGCCTTGCGACATGGGCTCTCCGGGCCCGGTGGGACCACTGTCGGTCACCGCACGCATCACTTTTTTTCGGATAGCGGCAGGGTCGTCGGCCAGGAATATGGCATTGCCCTCGCTTTCCGATTTGCCCATCTTGGTGCTGCCGTCCAAGCCGGGTATTTTCACCAGCTCGCCTCCAAAGTTATAAGCATAGGGCTCGGGAAAATAATCTACCTTATACAGGCGGTTGAAGCGGTTGGCAAAGGTGCGGGCCATCTCCAGGTGCTGCTCCTGGTCTTTTCCCACGGGCACCTTGGTGGCACGGTGAATAATGATGTCGGCGGCCATAAGCACGGGGTAGGTGAGCAGGCCGGCATTTACGTTCTCGGGTTGCTTGCGCACCTTCTCCTTGAAAGAAGTGCAGCGCTCAAGCTCACCCATGTATGCGTTCATGTTGAGCAGTAAATAAAGTTCGGCTACCTCAGGCACATCGCTCTGTATGTAGAGGGTGGCCACTTCGGGGTCGATGCCTGCGGCGAGGTATTCTACCAGCACCTGCTTCACGTTGCGGTGAAGGTCTTCGGGCGTGGGGTGGGTGGTAAGCGAATGATAGTCGGCAATAAAGAAATAACAGCGGTGCTCATGCTGCATTTTTAAAAAGTTCTTTATGGCACCAAAATAATTGCCCAGGTGAAGGTTACCTGTTGAGCGTATTCCACTTAATACTGTTTCCATTATGCAAAATTACAAAAAATAAAGGCTGATTGAATGATTTTGAAGGGCCTGTCATTCTTCGGGAAAGCGGATGTCTTTCACGTTAAGTTGAAGGTATGTTTTTCCGTTCCATTCGTTTTCCTCGACCTGGTAGGCCAGATCGAAGCGCTTTCCGGCCTGCAAGCCGGGCAGGTGTTGTCCCTGCTGGAAGGCGATGGCAGGCAGTTCGGCCACCCCCATTTCGGGCTGCATAAGGCTGAACTTCAAATGGTTGTTTCCTACCACGCGGGGGGTGCCCCTCACCACACAGTTGCGGGCAATAAACACCGGGTTGGGGTTGCCCGGCCCAAAGGGAGCAAACTGCTTCAGCACGCGAAAGAACTTTCCTTCAATGCCGGGCAGGTCCATCTCGGCATCGATCTCAATCTCGGGGATGAGCATGGCCTCAGTAATGGTATTTTCAACCACCTGGTTAAAAGCGTCGGTGAAGGCATCGAGGTTTTCGGGCTTGAGGCTGAGGCCTGCCGCATATTTGTGTCCGCCAAAGTGCTCGAGAAAGTGGCTGCAGGCGTCGATGGCATCATAAATGTCGAAATCCTTTATGGATCGTGCCGAACCGGTGATCATGCCGTTGGATTCGGTAAGGATGATGGTGGGGCGGTAGTAGTTTTCGATGAGGCGTGATGCCACAATGCCGATCACACCCTTGCTCCACTCGGGGTCGAAAAGTACGGTGGCGCGTGCATTTTTCAGGCCGGGGTTGCGCCTGATCATGCGCATGGCCTGTTCGGTAATGCTCGAGTCGAGGGTTCGGCGTTCGGTATTGTTTTCGTTTATGGTTTGGCTGAGCTGGTGGGTGTCGCCCATATGGTCGCACAGCAGCAGGTCGACCGCGGTTTTGCCGTTTTCTATCCTACCTGCAGCATTGATGCGCGGGCCGATCATAAACATCAGGTCGTTGATGCCGATCTCGCGGGTAAAGGCCGTTTTTTCGTCGGGCTGGCTTTTCTTAAAGATGTTGCTGTAGAACAGTATGGACTCCAGCCCGGCGCGGGGATCCATGTTTAGGCGTTTAAGGCCGAAGTGGGCCAAAATGCGGTTTTCGCCCGTAATGGGCACGATGTCGGCGGCAATGCTCACCACCACCAGGTCGAGAAACTTCTCGAGTGCTTCAAAGGGCTTGCGGTGTTTCTGGTAAAATGCCTGCGCCAGCTTGAAACCCAGTCCGCAGCCCGAGAGCTCCTTGTATGGATAGCCGCAGTCCGATTGCTTAGGGTCGACAAGCGCTACAGCCGGCGGCAGCATTTCGCCCGGGCGGTGGTGGTCAACCACAATAAAATCGATACCTCGTTCCAGGGCGTAGGTTACCTGATCTACGGCCTTGATGCCGCAGTCGAGGGCAATGATAAGCCTTACCCCGCGGCGCTTGGCATGGTCAATGCTTTCGTACGAAATGCCATAACCTTCCTTGTAGCGGTCGGGAATGTAGTATTCGAGGTTGTCGTAAAAATCTTTCAGAAAAGAATATACCAGGGCTACGGCGGTGGTGCCATCCACGTCGTAGTCGCCATACACCAGTATGCGTTCGTTTTTCTCAATGGCTTGTTCGATGCGGCGTATGGCCACATCCATGTCCTTGATCAGGAAGGGATCGTGCAGGTTGTCGAGCGAGGGCCGGAAAAAGTCCCGTGCTTCCGGAAAACTGCTAATGTTTCTCTGAACAAGTAACTGAGAAAGAACCGGATCTATATTTAGGGAAGCAGCCAGCTTATCCACCAGATCGCGACTGGCAATATCATTGACTACCCATCTTTTTTGCATCATTCACAAAGGTTTGTGTAAAGATAACTAAAAACAGGGAAAAGGGTTGAACTCCTTTTGTGGGGAGCAACCCTTTTTATGTTCAAAACGCTGAAAGGCAAATTTTTAAAAAGGATAAAAAATCAGGGGGTGATCACCATAATGTGATTGTTGCGTACTTCTACCACGCCACTTTCTATGTCGATGTAAAACTTGTTCCTTTCCTCATCGATCACTTTCAGTCGTCCCTTTTCGAGGATGGCCATCAGTGGGGCGTGGTTGTACATGATCTCAAACGAACCCATGGCGCCGGGCATTTGCACCAGCACCACCTGCCCCTTGTAAACCGGCTTTTCGGGGTTGATTACCTCAAGGGTCATGGAGTTGGTCATGGCTTATTTCTTAAACTGACTTTTTTTGTGTCTTTCAAACACCTCTTCTATGTTTCCGGCCATCATGAAGTCTGACTCGTGGCAGTGGTCGGCTTCTCCGTTAAGGATCATTTTAAACCCACGAATAGTTTCTTCGAGTGTAACGAACACGCCGGGGCGCCCGGTAAACTGCTCAGCCACATGGAAGGGCTGGCTGAGGAAGCGCTGCACCTTACGGGCACGGTTTACCACCAGGCGGTCTTCTTCTGATAATTCGTCCATACCCAGAATGGCGATAATATCTTGCAGTTCTTTGAAGCGTTGCAGGATGATCTTTACCTGCTTGGCAGTCTGGTAGTGCTCGTCGCCGACCAATTCGGGGGTAAGGAGGCGCGAGGTAGAGTCGAGCGGGTCGACAGCAGGGTAAATACCCAGCTCAAATATTTTCCGGCTGAGTACTGTGGTTGCATCGAGGTGGGAGAAGGTGGTGGCGGGCGCCGGGTCGGTAAGGTCATCGGCCGGCACATATACGGCCTGCACCGAGGTGATGGATCCGCGCTGGGTGCTGGTGATGCGTTCCTGCATAATACCCATTTCGGAGGCCAGGGTGGGCTGGTAGCCCACTGCCGACGGCATGCGGCCCAGCAGCGCCGACACTTCGGAGCCTGCCTGGGTAAAACGGAAAATGTTGTCGATAAAGAAAAGGATGTCGCTACCGGTGGCCTGATCGGCCCCATCGCGAAAATACTCGGCAATGGCCAGTCCCGAGAGGGCTACGCGGGCACGGGCGCCGGGCGGCTCGTTCATCTGCCCGAACACCAGGGTGGCCTGCGACTTGCCCAGCTCCTCCATGTCGACCTTGCTCAGGTCCCAGTGGCCCTGCTCCATCGACTTTTTAAATTCTTCGCCATAGCGGATGACGCCCGATTCGATCATTTCACGCAGCAAGTCGTTGCCTTCGCGGGTACGCTCACCCACTCCGGCAAACACGCTGGTGCCCTGGTAGCCCTTGGCAATATTGTTGATAAGCTCCATGATGATCACTGTTTTTCCCACGCCGGCTCCGCCAAAGAGGCCGATTTTGCCACCTTTGGGATAGGGCGCCAGCAGGTCGATCACCTTTATTCCCGTATACAGGATTTCGGTATCCGTCTTCAGGTCTTCGAAGCGCGGGGCGTCGCGGTGAATGGGGTAGCGCGTCTCGGTCTTCACAGGCCCCATGCCGTCGATGGGTTCGCCAATTACATTGAATAGCCGGCCGCGAATATTTTGCCCGGCAGGCATGGTAATGGGGCCGCCGGTGCAGCGCACCTCCATGTCGCGCGAAAGGCCATCAGTGGCATCCATGGCAATGGTGCGTACGGTGTCTTCGCCCATATGCTGCTGAACCTCCAGAACCAATCGATTCTGGGAAGAGGTAATCACTTCCAGCGCTTCATGAATGTTGGGTAACTCCTGGGTGTTTTCGAAGGTGACATCGACCACGGGTCCAATAACCTGCGAAATCTTTCCTGTTTTTGTGCTCATCATCTTTGCGGGAAAATTTTCTGCCTGATAATAAGATCGTTCTATAAACTTCTTGATGCAGCGAAAATACGCATTTTTGGAAAGAATCAGCCCCGGCCCGATAAATTTTCTTTTTATCTTTACCGTGGCCGCACCAAAGGGCCGTCCGGAAGAAATCATGGAAAAAACCACCGAAAATCAGGTGTATGCAGGAGCCAGGCTTTTGGCCGAGAGCGGGGCCGTGAGAGAGGCCGGCCGTTTGCTTGGGCATGCCGTTTTTGTGGAGGGATTGGTGGTGGAAGGAAACCACATCGGGCGTACCCTGGGCTATCCCACGGCCAACCTCAGGCTGGCAGGGCATGAGCAAATCATTCCGGCACAAGGCGTGTATGTGGGCATGGTAAAGGTGGGCGGTCACTGGTACGAGAGTATGGTAAACATTGGCATCAGGCCCACCCTCGACCTTGAGCATGTCACCATTGAAGCCCATTTGTTCGACTTTAATGAAGATATCTACGGCGAGCCCATCAGCATTCATTTTCTCGACCGTATCCGCGACGAAATGCGGTTTCCATCGCTGGGGGCCCTGAAAGACCAGCTTCAGAAGGACCGCAGCGAGAGCCTTCAAAGGCTCCGGGCGTTTAATTTGCAGCCCAAGGCGGCAGAGGAGATTATTTTTTTGAAGAAGGAAGGAAACTGAAAAACCAGGTATAATGGCACGATCGACCTATCGGGGATTTTTCTGGCTGCTGTTGTTTGCTGCAGTGATAGGCTTTTTTATATGGTACTTCTTGCGGGTAGTTGTTTACGTGTTGGTGTCGGCCGTGCTTGCCCTGCTGGGAAAACCCATGATGGATTTTCTGATGCGCCTCAGGTTGGGAAAGCTCCGGCTTCCAACCGGAGTATGCGCCTTTATTACACTTTTGGTGATGATTGGGCTGCTGGCTGCCCTGTTTTCGTTTATGCTACCCCTGCTGGCCAGGCAGGCCGCCATAGTGTCGGAGCTCAGCGTGCAGGGCATCACAGCCAGCTTGCAGGAGCCTTTGCTGTTTGTCGAAACCCATTTTCAGGATTGGGGTATTCTGGCGCCCAACGAAACCATCACGTCAAAAATCATAGCTGAACTTTCGGCCATTGCCACCTTCGATCGCTTTTCGGCAGTATTCAATTCGGTGCTGGGACTTATCGTCGAAATTTTTATTGGCTTTCTGGCCATTGCCTTTATCACCTTTTTCTTTCTGAAAGAAGAACATCTTTTCTCCAGGGGCGTTTTGTTCTTCACCCCACAGCCCTACAAGGCAGAAGCCAGCAACATTCTTGCGGAAAGCAAGGAGTTGCTGCGGCGTTATTTTACCGGCCTGTTTACCGACCTGGCATCCGTATTTCTGCTTATCAGCCTTTGCATGTGGCTGCTGGGCCTGAATAATGCCCTGGTGATCGGGTTTTTTGCCGGGGTGTTGAACGTGATCCCATATGTGGGGCCTATCATTGCCACCTTTTTTGGGGTTTTTCTGGGCATCAGCATCAACCTCGATATGGATTTTTATACCCAGATGCTGCCTTTGATACTGAAAATTGTGGCATCCTTCGTGATTGTCAACACCATTGATGTGAGCGTGCTCCAACCCCTCATATACAGCAAAAGCGTGCGCAGCCACCCCCTCGAGATTTTCATTGTCTTTATTCTGGCCGGCATCCTGGGCGGGGTGTTCGGCATGATCATCGCCATCCCTTCGTATAGTATGCTGCGAATTTTCATAAAGGTATTTTTGGAAAAATCGTTACTGGTTTCAAAGATCAGGGAGGAGATGAAACTTTGAGGCCCATGGTGCTGCAATATGCCGCTTTTTTTAATGACTTACTTCGTTTGACCAAAAGGTTAAATCCGCTCCGCATTTGGAATTACCTGATGATTTATGCCGGTTTCTGGCTGAGCCGCCTTACGCAAAAGGTGGTGGTATTCGGGCGGCCCTTTGCCCTTTCGGCCGAGGTGGCAGCCGTGTGCAATCTGCGCTGCCCCGAGTGTATGGTGGGGCTGGGCAACACCATTCGCGAAAGCAAAAAAATGGACGCACCCCTTTTTGAACAAATCCTTAAGAAACACCGTCGCCATAGTTTTTATACCAACCTGTACTTTCAGGGCGAACCTTTTCTGAACCGCGACCTTCACCACCTCATTGGGCTGGCTTCGCACATAGGCTATTACACCAGCGTTTCCACCAACGGTCACTTTCTTGATGAAGAACGCTGCCGCGAAATTATCGATGCTGGGCTCGATCGGTTAATTGTTTCCATGGACGGCCTGGACCAGGATACCTATGCCTTTTACCGGCGCGGGGGTACCTGGCAAAAGGTGGCCGATGGGCTTGCCACTATGGCCAGGGTAAAAAGGGAAGAGGGCGTCCGTCATCCTTTGCTGGTGCTGCAGTTTCTGGTAAACCGCAAAAACGAAGGACAGATTCCTGTATTGAAAGATTTTGCCCGGGAGCAGGGTGCCGATGTGGTTGAGCTGAAGAGCATGCAGGTGTACGGAGAGGAAGGGGTGTCTGCGTTTCTGCCGGGTGATAAGCGCTTTAATCGCTATGCAGCAAAGGGCAAAAGAAAAAAGAAAGGCCCCTGCTTTCGCCTATGGAGCCATGCTGTGTATACCTCCGATGGGGTGCTGGTGCCATGTTGCTACGACAAAGTGCCGCAACACCCGATGGGAAAAGGAACAGGCGAAGACCTGTGGTTTTCGCCTGAAATGCATGCGTTTCGTAAAAAGGTAATGACGCGCCGCGAAGATGCCGGCATTTGCAGCAACTGCAATGAATGACCTTTATATGGTCATGATATCGGCCTCCTTGGCTTCTACCAGCTTGTCGACTTTGGCAATGTATTTATTGGTGAGTTCCTGAATGTCGGTTTCGAACTTCTTTACCAGGTCCTCGGGCACGCCTTCTTTTTGCAGTTTCTTTCCGGAATCGATGGCGTCGCGGCGGGCGCCCCGAATGCCTACCTTGCTGTTTTCAGCTTCTTCTTTAGACTTCTTCACCAGGTCGCGGCGGCGTTCTTCGGTGAGGGGCGGCACCACCACCCTGATGAGGATGCCATCGTTCTGGGGGTTAAAACCCAGGTTGGCAGCCATAATGGCTTTTTCAATGGGGCCCAGCATGTTTTTTTCCCAGGGTTGTATCACGATGGAGCGTGGGTCGGGGGTGTTGATGTTCGACACCTGCGACAGCTTGGTGAGGGTGCCATAGTAGTCGACCTTTACGCTGTCGAGCATCTGGGGGTTGGCTTTGCCAGCCCTGAGCTTTTGCAGCTCACGCTCCAGGTGGCCGATGGCTTTTTCCATACCTTCTTCGGCCGCTTCCATCAAAAAATCAATTTCTTCGTTCATAACACCGGTGTTTTGTTTGGCAGTTGCTTTGAATCAATGCAAAAATAAGAATTAATTTGAAACGAGTGTTCCGGCAGCCTCTCCCTCGACAAGCATCTGGTGCAGTATGCCTTTTTTATTGATGTTGAAAACGATAACAGGCATATTGTTTTCCTGGCAAAGGGTAAATGCGGTCAGGTCCATAATGCGCAGATTTTCTGCGTAAGCTTGCCCAAAGGTGATGTGGTCGTATTTGGTTGCATTGGGATCCTTTTCGGGGTCGGCGGTATACACGCCATCCACGCGGGTTCCTTTCAGAATGACGTCGGCTTCGATTTCGATGGCACGCAATGCGGCAGCCGAGTCGGTAGTGAAAAAAGGATTTCCGGTGCCGCCTGCCATGATCACCACCTGTCCTTGTTCGAGCAGGTTAATGGCGTCGCGCCTGTTCATTTTTTTTGCCACAGGCTCTACTGGCATGCCCGAAAGCACTGTAGCGGAAATGCCCAGTCCTTCGAGGGCCGACTGCAGGGCCATGCTGTTAATCACTGTGGCCAGCATACCCATATAATCGCCCTGCACGCGGTCTACGCCTTTGCCGCTGCCCTGCAGGCCCCTGAAAATGTTTCCGCCGCCCAGCACCAGGCCGACCTGTATTTTGCTGTCAACAAGGGTTTTGATTTCTTCGGCGTAGGTGTTTAACATGGCCGGGTCGATACCCAGGCCGCCCTGGCCTGCCAGCGATTCCCCGCTGAGCTTAAGCAATACTCTTTTATATTGAGGCATGATGGTTTGGTGT
Source organism: Bacteroidales bacterium (assembly GCA_019429365.1). Lineage (GTDB taxonomy): Bacteria > Bacteroidota > Bacteroidia > Bacteroidales > UBA7960 > UBA7960. The sequence continues at coordinate 8,797 of JAHYJD010000074.1, forward strand.
TGGTTTGAATTTTTGCAAGTTTAACGCATTTTTTTGAATGTTTCCCAAACCCGGGGGCATAAAAAAAAGGAGTGCAGAAAACCGCACTCCTTCATGATTTTGTAACAGCAATTACTGTCCGAGGGCCAGGCGCTTGAAAGCCACCACCGTAAGGTCTTTGTGGGCTTCGGTAAGCATCTGACGAACGGTCTTCTTGCTTTCCTTGATAAATTCCTGGTTCAGCAGGGTGCTTTCCTTAAAGAATTTGTTGAGTTTGCCCACGGCGATTCGCTCAACCATTTCTTCAGCTTTGCCTTCCTGGCGAGCCTGGTCTTTACCAATTTCGATTTCTTTTTCGATGATCTTGGGATCCACGTCGTCCTTGTCGATAGCAACGGGCGACATGGCAGCGATTTGCATTACCACATCTTTGCCAATCTGTTCAATGCCATCCACTTCGGTCTGGTTGAGCGCAGCTATGGAAGATACGCGGTTGCCAGGGTGAATGTAGGCAAAGGTCCTGGCACCTTCAATCACGTCGAAGTGCGAGATGTTCAGTTTTTCGCCGGTTTTACCAATCAGGTCGGTCAGGTTTTCTTCCACGCTACGGCCGTTCATGTCGGCAGCTTTAAGCTCTTCGAGGTTGGCGCAGTTTTTTTCTACGCCCAGGTTGAGTAATTTTTGCGCGAAATCAATGATTTCCTGATTTTTGGCTACGAAGTCGGTTTCGCAGTTAAGCATGATAATGGCAGCCTTGGTGGCATCGGCATTGGTTTTTGCCAGCACAACGCCTTCGTTGGCTTCGCGGTCAGCGCGGCTGCTGGCAACTTTCTGGCCTTTCTTGCGAAGAATCTCGATGGCTTTTTCGAAGTCACCATTGGATTCTACCAGGGCTTTTTTGCAGTCCATCATTCCTGCACCGGTTTGTTGACGCAGTTTGTTAACTTCTGCAGCAGTAATATTTGCCATATTGGTTGTTCCTTATTTTTTTATTAGTGATTACAATCTTGGTCTTTTAGCCTGGGGCTTCTTGAGGGGTGCGCCTTTGGGAGCCTTAGGAGCTTTCACTTCCTCTTCTTCCTCCTCGCCAGCCTTGGCTTTCTTGGCAGCCTTTGCTTTGCGCAGTGCTACTTCTTCTTCGTCTTCCTCTACGACAGCACCACCTTTTGCGTCGGTGTCGGCGTCAAAATCTGCAGCCTGGTCGTCGTCTTCGTCAACAGCCTTGTCTTTTTCGAGTTTGCGCTCTTCCAGGCCTTCCTGAATGGCTTCGATCATAAGCTTCACAATGATCTGGATTGACTTGGAAGCGTCGTCGTTGGCCGGAATAGGGAAGTCGATCTCGTTGGGGTTGGCGTTGGTGTCGACAATGGCGAAGGTGGGAATGTTGAGTTTGCGGGATTCAGCAATTGCAATGTGCTCCTTGCAAATGTCGACAACAAAAACGGCTGCGGGCAAGCGGTTCAGGTCAATGAGGCTGCCCAGCTGTTTCTCCAGCTTGGCTCTTTCGCGCATAACCTGCAGGCGTTCCCTTTTCGACATATTGTCGAAAGTACCGTCGGTAGACATTTTGTCGATGGTAGTCATTTTTTTCACCGCTTTGCGGATGGTGGCAAAGTTGGTGAGCATACCACCGGGCCACCTTTCGGTAACGTAGGGCATGTTTACCTGCTTCACCAGGTTGGCTACCACGTCTTTGGCCTGTTTCTTAGTGGCCACAAAAAGAATTTTCTTGCCCGACTTGGCGATCTGCTTCATTGCAGCAGCAGCCTCATCGATTTTGGCAATGGTTTTATTGAGGTCGATGATGTGAATGCCATTGCGTTCCATGAAGATATAGGGAGCCATGTTGGGGTTCCATTTTCTTCTGAGGTGGCCGAAATGTACACCAGCGTCTAAGAGTTCGTTATAATTTGTTCTTGCCATGATGAAAGATAAATTGTCCGAAAAAATTGATTAACGTTTACTGAACTGGAATTTCTTCCTTGCCTTTTTCTGGCCGGGTTTTTTACGCTCCACCATACGCGGGTCGCGCCGCATGAGGCCTTTTTCCTTGAGCGGAGGACGAAACTCCGGGTTGATCTCCACCAGGGCTTTAGAAATGGCCAGCCTGAGGGCTTCGGCTTGTCCTTTCACGCCGCCCCCATCGAGGTTCACCTTCACATCGTATTTGCCTTCGTTGTTGGTAATAGCAAAAGGCTGGTTTACAACGTACTGCAGGATGCCAGTAGGGAAATATTCTTTGAAATCCTTTTTGTTAACAGTAATCTGGCCGCTGCCGGGTTTCATGTAAATGCGGGCAACAGCGGTTTTCCTTCTTCCAGAGGTGTTGATTATTTCCATTGTTACTTGATTGTGTTAAGGTTGATTTGCTGAGGTTGCTGTGCCTGATGCGGATGCTCGCTGCCGGCATAAACAAAAAGGTTTCCGAAAATGGCGCGTCCCAAACGATTTTTGGGAAGCATGCCCTTCACTGCCTTTTCTATCATGGCCGTGGGCTTCTTCTCCATCATCTGCTTGGCGCTGGTAATACGCTGTCCGCCAGGGTAACCGGTATGCCTTACATACTCTTTCTGGTCCCATTTGGCACCGCTGAGCTGAATCTTCTCAGCATTGATGATAACCACGTTGTCGCCGCAATCAGCATGTGGGGTGTAATTGACCTTGTGCTTTCCGCGGATGATTTTTGCAACCTTGGAGGCCAGGCGGCCAAGTATCTGGTTTTCTGCATCAATAAGAACCCACTCTTTGTTGGCGGTCTCTTTATTGGCAGATATGGTTTTGTAACTTAAAGTGTTCATTTGTTTGGCTTAATTTGCTGTACCTGATTTTTTTAAAACGCAAACTCCCCTTAAAAAGGGGGTGCAAAACTAAGATTAATTTTCGGTTCCGGCAAATTTATTAACAATTTATTGTTGATAAATTTTTTCGGGTATATAGCGGATAACAAAACGGGCTAAAATTCAGGGTGCAAAGATAAGCATAAAAATTTTTCGAACGACGCATGGCTCAGAAAAAAAAGCACTGAAACTCATTTTGTTTCGCAAGGCCATAAACCAACCTTCGGCAAAACACCACCGGATGGTTTTTGTTTTCTCATCCCAATCTCAAAAAACGGCATTTTTTGCCAATGCAATTGGGTTGGTTGTTTTTATAAACAGTAATTTTGCATAAATTTTCCTTTCATGAAGAAGGTATCGCTATTTGTGCTGCTGATTTTGCTTTTGGGGCAAGTTACGGCCTTTGGAAACTCCCCTGAGCTGTCGTCACGCGCCCGTATTTCGCTGCTTACCGCTACTCCCGGAGACGAACTTTATGCTGTTTTTGGGCATAGCGCCCTGCGGGTTACCGATCCGGAAACCGGCCTCGATGAAGTGTATAACTATGGTACCTTCGACTTCGACACCCCCAACTTTTACCTGAAGTTTGTGCGCGGGCAGCTCCTCTACAAACTTTCGGTGGTGCCCCACGAGTATTTTTTGCTCGAATATCGCTACGAGGGGCGCGGCATTTCGGAGCAGGTGCTCAACCTGAGCCAGGAAGAGTTGCAGCGCATTTACGATTTTTTGCAGGTAAACCGCCAGCCCGGCAACGAGTATTACCTCTACGATTTCTTTTACGACAACTGCGCCACCCGCATCCGCGACATTGCGGAGGTGCAGCTGCAGCCCGACTGGGGCGAAGAACCGGTGCCCGAATTCAGCCGCTCTTTTCGCGACCTGCTGAAGCCTTACCTGCAGTACAAGCCCTGGGCTCGCTTTGGCATCGACCTGGTGCTGGGGCTCCCGGCCGACCGCAAGGCCACCCCATGGCACTATATGTTTCTGCCCGACGAGATGTTCCTTGCTTTTGCACAGGCCCGGCACAACAATGGCCGGCCGCTGGTCGAACGGTACTCCCTGCTGCTGGAGCAAACTTTTGAACCTGCCAAACCTGGTTTCTTCGAGCCGGTGGCAGCCGGATGGCTTCTTTTTCTGCTGGGGTTACTTTCGCTCCTGAAGATTCGCATCGCCAGGGTGTTCGATAAGTTTTTCTTCTCGCTGCTGGGTGCAATCGGCCTGGTTATTTTGTTATTGTGGTTCTTTTCCGACCACGAGTCTACCAAAGGCAACCTTAACCTGCTGTGGGCCCTGCCTACTCACTTGTACTTTATTTTCAAAGGCAATATGATTTATCCCATCGGCATTCCTCGCCACTACTTTAAGGTGGTGTTTTTACTTAACCTAATGCTGCTATTGTTCTGGCCGATCTGGCCCCAGGCCTTTCATCCTGCCTTTGTGCCTATTATTCTGCTTTCTGCTGTAAAATCATTTCTTTACGGCCATGGCGATGCCTGGAAGCGCATACCCTTACTACGCCGAATGCGTTGAACCTCAAGGCCGGATATCGGTTTATTTGGGAAAATAATTAATTGCTCTGCTATGATTAAAGGAATACATCACGTCACGGCCATGACCGGCAACATCAGGAAAAACATCCGGTTTTATACCGAGATTCTGGGATTACGGTTTGTGAAAAAGACAGTGAACCACGACAGCCCCGACATCTGGCTTTTTTATTTTGGCGATGCCACTGGAAGCCCCGGTTCGGTCATCACTTTTTCTCCTTTCCCGGGCATACCCCGCGGACAGTCTGGGGTAGGCTCAACCAGCGTTACAGGTTTTTCGGTGGGAGCTGACGCCCTCGATTTCTGGAAAAAACGACTAAAAGAATACCAGGTGGAGTTCAGGGGTCCTTTTCGCCGCTTCGATGAAAGCTATTTCACCCTTTACGATCTGGATGGTATGGAGCTCGAACTGGTGGCCAGCCCCAATGACCCGCGCCAGGGAGTGGAAACCCCGGGCATCAAAGGCGAAAATGCCATTAAAGGATTAAGCCATGTGGAGCTTACTTGCAGCATTGCCGATAAGACGGCCTTTTTTTTGGTCAACGTACTTGAGCACAAGCGCCTTATTGAAGAAAATGATCGTATAAGGCTTTATTCGGGTGAGGCCCTTCCGGGAAATTTTGTTGACCTGGTTTCCAAGCCCTCATTGCCCCACCACAAAGGCGGGATTGGAATGGTTCACCATGTGGCTTTCTCAACACCCGATCTTGAAACGCAAAAGCAAATAAGAGACCGACTGAGCAAAACAGGTATACAAGTGTCGCAGCCTGCAGACCGACAGTATTTTCACTCGGTGTTTTTTCGTGACCCGGGCGGCATTCTTTTCGAAATTGCCACCCTGGGCCCTGGCTTCCTGACGGATGAAACCCCTGAAACGCTGGGGCAAAGCCTGAAGCTGCCTGACTGGATGGAGCCCGAGCGCGAAAAGATTGAGGCCATGCTGCCTCCGCTGGATTAATCCCCTGCAAGAATCCATAAAAAAAAGGCCCCCGGAAATGGAGGCCTTTTTTTTTGGTGTATCACCACAAGGGCTTACTTCTGGATCTGAACCTTTAAGGTTTGCAATCCTGAACCAGTAAGTACCTGAACGAAGTAGATACCATTGCGGAATCCGTTCACGTTCAGTTCGTGGCGTTCGCCCTGAACGGCAGAGTTGTAAACAACCTGTCCGAGCATATCGATCATGCGAACTTCGCGGATCATCTCGCCTGAAACAATGCTGAGCATGCTGCTGGCGGGGTTGGGGAATACGCTGAGGCTGGCCTCGCTGATACCAGGTACAGAAACCGGGTCGGTAATATCGCCAAACACGTTGTCCACAGTCATGTCACCGGTCACCGTAATTGACCTGTTGGGTGATCCCGGCCATTCGCCGTTGTTCCAGCCTGCGCCCATGAAATACTTGTATTCATAATCGCCGGGAGCAAGCTCCAGGGTCAGGGTAAGGATCATCGGGTCGTCGGTGGTTTGCATCAGGAAGTCGGGGCTTTGTCCCGGCTCAACCCACTGCGGGAATTCGCCAGAGATGTAAACCTCGTCGGTATCGGGATCAAACTCAACCGCATGCATGTGCACGTTGAATGTTACCTGGAAGAGTTCGTCGACCACACCATTGGTAATGGTAAACGGCTCGGTGATCACTTCACTGGCACCTGAGGTATAAACCGACTGCACACCGGCCACATAGTCGCCATTGGTAAGTCCGGTAAACAGGAACTCGGTGGTAGTAACACCAGTGGCAACGGGTGAAGTCATATCATCAAGGAATACATTGTAGCTGACAAAAGCACGGGTACCTTGGCTCGGAGCCCTTACATAATCAAAGTCACGGGTAGTAATGCTGTGCAACTCGTTATGTGCAAGGGGCTCGGGTTGTGCATGCTTTTTGGCAGGGCCATAATAAACGTTATCCAGCATGATAGCCGCACCATCATTATAGTTGTCCAGCACGTGCTCACGGAAGGCAACATAAACCGGAGTACCCGAAGGAACAAAATCAGTCAGGTCGTAGATGTAAAGCACCCAGTCCATACTGCTGCCTGTAGTGAAATTAAGGTTGGCAACAACCACATTGAATGCTGCAGTGTTGTTCTGATCGGTAGTTGAGATCAGAATATCCACCTGATCTGGGTAACCATCAGGCCAGTACCTCAGGTAGAAGGAGAATTCAAATCCTTCAGCTGCCACGATCTGCGGCGTAATCAGCCACTGATCGTTGGCGGTGGCGCCACCCTGTTGCCAGGAAGCGAATGCCATTTTGGATCCACCATTCGGCGCAGCTTCGGCAATACCTCCTTGCCAGCCAGGCAAGGGAGTCGTTCCCACATTAATAATTTCCCAGCCAGTTCCACCATCAGGATTCAGCTTCGCCCAACCTTCGGGTGGAAACACTGTTCCTTCAAAGCCTTCTTCCAGTTCTTCAGCCATCACGTTGTTCCAGCTAAAGTGGGCTTCGCCGGCGTTTTCGCCTTCAACCACAACCAGGCCATAAGGAGCCACAATACTCTCCACAAGCACAGCCGGAATAACCAGGACATCATCAACCACGATATCGGCTTGGTTGAAGGTATCAAAACCTGCAAGGTTAATCGCCAGATCGTAAGTACCCAGCCAAACCGCAGGGAATACTACTACGCCATCAGCAGGAGCGGTCATGGTATAGACATGATCGGGATTGCCGTTCTGGTTGGTAAGCACCAACACTGCACCTTCAGGGCTGTCGCCCGAGTTGGTTGTAACGTTAACCGTAACTTCTGCACTCATACCCAGCGCAAGTTCGTTGGAGAGGGCAGCAGGCGCCAGCACACCATTGGTGTACTCAGCCACCACGGCGTATTTGTAAACGCCAACAGGAAGCTCATACCAGTCTTCATCCAGGTATTCCCATTCTTCCACACCCATTGCCACGCTGGTCCATGCTTCAGGATCGGCCTGATCTGCAAGCAGGAAGCGATAAATATTGAACATCTCGAGGGCTTTGCCTCTGAGTAGCTGTTCCATATCGGGCACAAAAGTGTAGGTTGGTTCACCGGCCTCAAAAGCAGGCTTCAGCTCGCCTCTTTCTGGGGCAGGTCCTGCAGGAGCTTCGTTGGCCAACAGTTTGCCCTGGGTTTTGGCCGGGCCAAAGTCCAATCCAAATCCGCGCAGCAGGTAGCTTACCTGGAAATCCCAGTTTTCTAAGGGAGTGAAAGCACTGGTAGGATCGGTGATGTTAAACACGCCATACTGGGTTGCGGGAACAAACGCCCATGGATCGCCAACGCCATCGTCGATTGCCAGACCAAGGAAACCGTTATAGCTCAGACCCATAAAGAATCCATTGGGCGCATCAATCGGGTTGGCGAAGGTGTAAGTGTTCCATTCGCCGTCCACATTGGGAACGTTTTCTGCTGAATACAGCACGTTGTTCCTGTCGGGAGTTCCGGTAGCGGTCAGGCCAAGAACCCAAACCTTTACAGTATTGTGCGGACCACCTTCGCTGGTGAGCATCCAGGTCATTTCCTGAAGCTGTGCATTACGGTGATGCACTGCACCCATTATGCTGTTTAGGGTTCCCTGGAAGCCGAGCTGTCCTTCCACAACCCCGTCGTCATAGCGGAACTCCGTAGCAGGTGAAGGCTCTTCCCACGAAATGTGGGCACCTTCTTCCACTTCGGCGGCCAAAACATTGGATACCGGCAGTGCAATCTCATTCAGGATAATGTCGGCCAGCACCACATCGGTGGTTGTTACCACTACGTCTCCTGCATAAGGCTCATAGCCGGCAAAAGCTGCGGTAATAACATAGGTGTTATTCACATAAACGCCGGTGATTTCAAATTCGCCATCGGCATCAGTCATCACCTCGTAGTTGTCGTATCCTGTCAGCTTAACCACAGCGCCTTCCAGACCAACGGTAGGATAATCGCTGCCCCCAACAAAACCACTTACCATAACGGTGGGAATGGCAGCAAGTTCAACATCAAGATTTGCTGTTTCCTGCTCTATGATGATCACATCTTCCTCGATAAACTCATAAAAGCCAAAAAGTTCGAACTTCACATCGTAGGTTCCGGCAAGCAGATAGGGGAATTCATAAAAACCTTCCTCGTCGCTATAAGTCTTGGCATTGGTGCCGAGCACGCTTACCAACACACCTTCAAGGGGAT
>JAHYJD010000075.1 GCA_019429365.1 Bacteroidales bacterium
AGGTCGCGTTCAATATCATCCCTGGCACTACCTATATGTTTAACAATTTTTGCTGTGTGGCCCGAATATTGAACCACTTGAATAGCGGTAGATCCCGACTTGGTCTTAACCTTTCTGATTCTAAGCACGGCACAAAAATAGCCGTTAGTGCGGTAAAAATCAATTTTTTGATTTTTTAATCATTCATATTCAATAAGTTAAAAAATAAAACCGCACTAATTTACCAAAGCGTCACAAGTCAGGAGATTATGGCAGCCCTGCCGCTGCAACAGCAGCATCATATTGGCCAGTTCGCGAATGGTATAGTTGCGCCCCTGCCCAAGGTGGCTGATCTCGTAATTAATGCAGAAAACACACAGCAAGGAGCAGTTGGTGAAAAACACCGTGCCCGAACCCTTGGTGCCTACCAGTTCGTTTTCTTCACCAAAATGCGGATAGGCCGACGAGATTTCCAGGGTTGAATTAGATTTGCAATCGCCCCAGCGTCCGCGCAAACGGTTGGTTTCGCATTGGCGCGGGCAAATGGTGCAGCGCCGCATCATCTCCCACAATATCTCTCCGCGAGCTTTCAACTCACCATTTTTGTGCAGTTTTATGAAGCCCGGCTCATACTCACTTATGCTCATGCCATGGACCTGATTTTGAAAACCTCTGAGCAGGAAAGCCGGAACCAGGGTCATGCCAGGCAGTATGATTGCCGTGCGTAAAAACCGTCGCCTGCTTTTCTTTTCCATTCTTAATAATGAGGTTAAATTATTGAAAATCAACGTTTAATTGAAATAAAGATAATAATTTTTTTATACAACCCCAAATTGGGCTTTCCACCAAAGGCTGAACTCACCGAAAATGGCCTTATTATTAAATTTCCTTAAATTTGAATATAAAAAAATGATTTTTTTGCATACTTGAGATTATATTAATAAATTTATCAAAAAAAACATTTATGGAGGATTAATATGGCAAATTTGAAAACGACTTATATGGGTTTGGAGTTGAAAAACCCGATTATTTTAGGTGCATGTAACCTGACTTTTGATCTTGACACAGCCCGAAACCTTGAAAAAGCAGGTGTTGCGGCCTTTGTGTTCAAGTCGCTGTTCGAAGAGCAGATCAACCTCGAAAGCATCCAAATGGAGGAAGACCTGCACGAATACGACGAGCGCAACGCCGAGATGGTAAGGCTTTTTCCCAGCCTGAGACATGCAGGTCCTGCAGAGCACCTCGAAAAACTCAGCCAATTGAAAAAGGCTGTGAATATTCCGGTGATAGGCAGCCTGAACTGCGTGAACGAAAGCACATGGGTTGAGTATTCGGTGGAAATGGAAAAAACGGGTGTCGATGCACTGGAACTCAACTTTTATTCCTTCCCTGCTGATTTGGGAAAAGATGCCGGTTCTTTGGAGGATGAACAGGTAAGAATTCTTGAAGCTGTTAAGAAAAAGGTGAAAATTCCCGTCAGCGTAAAATTAAGTCCGTTTTATACAAATCCTCTTCACCTTATCCATCGCATGGATAAGGCCGGGGTGAATGGCTTCGTTTTATTTAACAACCTTTACCAGCCTGAAATTAATATTGAAGAACAAGAACTACATTTCCCCTTTAATCTCAGCCAGTTTGGTTCTTACCGGCTTCCGCTTCGTTATGCCGGACTGCTTCATAAGAGAATCAAAGGAAGTGTTTGCAGCAACACAGGTATTTTTACCGGTCAGGATGTTGTTCGTATGCTATTGGCCGGGGCTGACGCTGTGCAGGTGGTTAGCACCGTTTATCAAAACAAGGCGGTTCATGTTACAAAAATGCTCAACGACATCAGTGCATGGATGAAGGACAAGGGCTACAAATCGATTGACGAGTTCAGGGGCAAGGTTGCCAAGGTCAACAGCAAGGATCCTTATGCTTTCCAACGCGCCCAGTATGTTGATATGCTGATGCAACCCTTCGATATTATGAAAAAATATCCGCAGGTTTAAAATAACTTTTCGTAAAAAAAAGAGGGGGCAGGCGCCCCCTCTTTTTTTTAGGTTTAAAGCTTTTAGTCAATTACAATATCGTAAGGCAGACGGGTAAGAATGCCGGTCATTTCATTCACATTCTGAACCTGCTCGTAGTAGCGATATGCTTCGCCCATCCTGCGTTTAACAAACACTTCCTGCATGCCGCCAAATCCCTCCATAATCTGGGTCAGGAAATCTTTACGTGTGGGGTACTCTACAATTCGGTAGTTTTCCAGTCCGGCTTTTTCAGCGGCTTTTTCAATGGCGAAATTGAGTCCGCCGAGCTCATCAACCAATCCGATCTGTTTGGCCTCAGCTCCGCTCCAAACCCGTCCCTGGCCAATGCTGTCGACCATGTGCACCGGAATGCCGCGCCCTTCAGCAACGTGTCCGATAAAGGTTTCATAAACCTGCTCCACACTTTCCTGAATCATGGCTCGCTCATTACGGGTCAACGGCCTGGAAACGGTCATGAGGTCGGCATATTCGTTGGTTTTGACGTTATCGAAAGTGATGCCGAGTTTCTGATTGAAGAAGTTCTGCATATTGGGAATAAGTCCGAACACGCCAATGGATCCGGTAATGGTGCTGGGGCTGGCTACAATCATGTCGGCACCGCAGGCCACATAATAGCCGCCCGAAGCGGCCACATCGCCCATGGAGGCGATTACGGGCTTCACTTCGCTGGCCAACTTTACTTCGCGCAAAATCACATCAGATGCCAGGGCACTACCGCCCGGTGAGTTGATACGGAAAACAATGGCTTTTACGGTGGTGTCGAGCCGGGCTTCGCGAATAGCTGAAGCAATTCGGTCAGAACCCATGCTGCGTTCGGCACCCTCTCCCGACACAATACCGCCCATACCATATACTACGGCAATTTTGTCGCGGCTGCGCGGACTGCGATTTTCCTTCGACTCAGGAACATTCTGGAATTTATTAAGGACCACAAACTCAATATCACCCGACTTTTCATGTCCCAGGCGATCTTTGATTTCGTCGAGCACCTGATCGCGGTGCATTATGCCATCAATCATCTGCCACTCGAGGGCAAGACTTGCATTTCGGGTATTGAATCCGTTGGCCACATCGTTCAGGTGGTTGATGGTCAGGCTGCGGCTGTCGGAAATGTCTTTCAATACATTATTCCAGATTGAACTCACATAGGCCAGCACCTGCTCGCGGTTTTCATCACTCATCTTCTCAAGAAAAAACGGTTCGGTGGCGCTTTTGAATTTGCCATGCCGGATAACTTGTGGCTCAATGCCCAGTTTATCAAGCATGTTTTTAAAGAAAACCAGCTCTGAGTTAAGCCCCCTGAAATCGATGACCCCCTCGGGATGGAGATATACCTTGTCGGCAACCGAACCAAGGTAGTAGGCATTTTGTGTGTAGGTCTCGCCGTAGGCCACAATAAATTTGCCAGACTCTTTAAAATCATTCAGGCCTTGCCGTACTTCGTCAATGGTGCTCCAACCTGCCTGCATCAGGCTAAGGTCAAGAAAAATGCCTTCGATATTAGGGTCGTTTTTGGCTTTTTTCAGGTTCTTGAGCAAGTCGTTGAGGCCCACGGCCGATTTAGGCTGAAAGCTCATGGGATCAAAAGAATCGAAAGGATTGGCCCCCCCACGGTCAACAATTTCGGTGGAAAGCGTCAGATGAAGCACCGTCTGGGGTTTAAGCTGCACAACCTCCTTTTTCGAGAATGAAGCAAGGGAAGCCAGCATTCCAATCAAAACAAAAAACAAAATAATGACCGAAATGAGAAACCCCAGCATAGAGGCAAACATAAATTTGAAGAATTGTTTCATCCGTAAATGATTTTTAAATTAAAGTCGGATGGAACTCGCATGATGAATTGCCATCCGTGATTGTGTTTAACGAATCATGCTCGTTTCATGGCTTCAGCAAATTTTTTTATTAAAATTAAAAGTTCTACAATATTACAAATTTCAGCGTTACCCCATGAAAACCCAGCCTGATTTGTTTTTGCTTTCCCGATTATTTTACTGAATTTTGTGTGGCTGTTTAAACGCCATTATTGCACAAGCAAATGAATAAAGTATTTCTCCTTTTGGGAGGCAACCAGGGCAATGTATTCGAAACTTTTTCACTGGCACGCCACAAAATTTCCGAAAAGGTGGGCCCGGTAAGCCTTGCCAGTTCGTTTTATCAAAGCGAAGCCTGGGGTTTTGAATCCGACCATCTTTTCCTCAACCAGGTGCTGTTGGCCGAAACCCTTCTCGAGCCTGTTGAATTGCTGCAGACTTTGCTTGAAATCGAGACCTCGCTGGGAAGAACGCGTTTGGCAGGGGTGATGGAATCGCGTAGCATCGACATCGATATATTGTTTTATAATCAGCAGGTCATCATCAATCCGGGGCTGGAGATACCTCATCCCAGGCTTCATTTGAGGCGTTTTACCCTGCTTCCGCTGGCCGAGATCGCCCCCGACATGGTTCATCCCCTTATGGGAAAAACGGTGGCAGAAATTTTATATTCATGTAACGACAACCAGGCTGTTCATAAAGTTAACCCTGCCGTGGACCAGGCCGGATAAAAACCAAATATATGCGCTATAACTACATTGCCGTTGAAGGAAATATAGGTGCCGGGAAAACCTCCCTGGCCACCAAAATCGCCCAATTATATAATGGCAAGTTGATTCTTGAGCGCTTCGAAGACAATCCTTTCCTGGCCAAATTTTATGAAAATCAGGAGAAATATGCTTTTCCCCTCGAACTGTCTTTCCTGGCAGAGCGTTACCAGCAACTGAAGCGTGAACTGGCTAATCAGGAATTATTTACCAACTTCACCATTTCCGATTACTTCCTGAACAAATCATTGATATTTGCCCGCAAAACCCTCAACGACGACGAGTACCAGCTTTTTATCACCCTCTTTAATATAATGAATGCCAACCTGCCCAGGCCCGACTTGCTGGTGCACCTGTTCGTGTCGACTTACAGGTTGCAGACCAACATAAAAATGCGTGGCAGGGAGTACGAGCAACGCATTCCGGATGAGTACCTTGAGAAGATACAGGAAAGTTATCTTGACTATCTGAAACAGCAACCCCATTTGCGGATTCTGTTGCTCGACGTGAATGCCCTCGATTTTGTGGCCCGGCCATCCGATTTTGAGAAAATTGTGGACGCAATGAATGTGGAATACCCCAAAGGAATGACCCGGATAAAACTCAGCTAAGGAAATGGACATAAAAAAAGCCGGCTGTTTGGCCGGCTTTTTTTAAAGGTATAGAAGAAATCTTAGTTAACGATTTCCTGGAATTCAGCGCGATCAAAATAACGAATGAATTCACGGTCTTTTTTTGCAATGGCCTTGTAACCTGGTTCTGCGGCAACAGCCTTGCGGAGGTTGTCATAAAGCAGGCTGGTGTCGTTTCTGCGGGCACCAATAATAGCCTTCAGGTAAAATACCTGTGGCGATTCGGGGGCGCAGTTCAAGGTGTTGAGGGCGGCCTGCTCATTGCCGGAAATCAGTTGCGACATGGCCAGGTTGTAAGTGCAGGTGTTGTTAGCTAATGCTATAGAAGCAGCCTGATAATCACCCTGAACAATGCTAATTACACCCAGATTAGTGCTGGTGTTAACAGCCTGGCTGTTGGCAGTATTAAACAGGTTGCGGGCGTTTTCGTAGTCCTCCTTGTAGGCAGCAACAATACCAAGGTTGTTCTGGATATAAGGGTTGCCGGGAACAAGCTGGTTGGCTACTTCCAGATCAGCAGCAGCGGCTTCAATGTTGCCAAGTTCAATGTTTACGGCGGCAGCGTTATTAAACAAACGGGCACAACGGGGGAACAAAGGCTGACCGGCCTTGTAGATGGCAAGCTTGGTGTTCAGATCATCGGTAAGAGTGGCTGCATAAAGCAGTTCTTCCAGGGTCAATTCGGAAGGATTGCTGGTCGAAAGCTGGGCCATTTCGGCATCGGTCTTCTTGGGTTCGTAAAGATTTACCACGAACTCGGCACGACGCAGGGGCTCAAGGAGCTTTTCGATTTCGGCATAAATCAGGGTCATGTCCTTAATTCTTCTTTCCCTTTCAGCAGGAGCAACCTGTGCGTTGATTACGTTGGCAATAGCCTGCTTGTCGGGAAGGTCACTGGCGTTAAGGGCAGTCATGAAACCGTCAAAGTCTTCGCCTTTGGCAGAAACTTTAAATTCGGGCTTTTCAATAGTGGTGCTGGTTTCCTTTTCAATGCGGGTGAATAAATCGGCCAGGTACTTTTCACCGGTTTTTGAACGGTTCTCGGCAAGTTTTTCGTTGAAAGCTACCTCACCTTCGGGAGAAGCCCATGCATTTACTTCAATGGATTGAAATTCCCAACCTTTCTGAACAAATTCTGAAAGAGCGGTAATTTTAGCCTGATTCTCAGGGTTGCGGTTCAGGGCCAGACGTGTGTCGAGGTTATGACGCATATAACCAAAATAGAGATTGGCTGATTCTGTATGAATGGTCACTTTTTCGTATTTGTCGGGCATGTAGGCCACAGAAAATCCTCCCTTGTCAACAAGCTGCGAGGTGTTGATGGTACCATCAGCTACTTTCCTTTCGGGAAGGATGCTCGCACGCTGCTCGCGGCCTTCTTTGTAAATCCTGGTGCGCAGAACAAGCTCCGAAGCCAGCATCTCAGGCGTAAAGTTAAGGGTGTTGTTCATGTCGAAGCTGCTGGCCTGATCACGATTCACCATAGTGCCTGCCGAGGTGGTTTTGGTTCCGCGAAGGGTAACAGTGGGAAGTTCTGTCTCGCCGCCTTCATGTATCAAAACTGGAGTAACCTCCATGATAGCCCTGCGAGCAAAGTAACCTTCGCTAATATTGCCTTTTACATTGGCTGCAACTTTGCCGCCATGGTTTTCTAGCGGGTTGGTTGCGGGAGTGTAACGAACCTGTTCATCATAATTCTTTACCATCCTGCTGATAGCACAGCCACTGAAAACGGTTGCCGTAAGCAACATTAATGCTAAAATCTTAAAATTGATGCTTTTCATACGTTTCTCTTTTGTATTGGGTTAATCAGTTTTTTGGTTTCGTTAACGCTTTTTTAACATTACAAATATATAAAAAATTGGTATTATAATTAGGTATTGGTGAATTTGTTTAATTATCTCCCTGAGCGAGTTATCAGATATTTTTCGTCCAAACGAAGATGTTTAAAAACGTATCTGTAATTCAGGTGCATCGAATGAAATATTTAATGTAAAAAAAATGCTAAAGGGGCTTGTTTTTCTATGTTAAACAGGAACTTTGGGGCTCAATTTGACCCCTCTGCAGGTGTTTAATCGCCCTTTTTTCTGAAAAATATTTCCAAAAAAGCAAAAAGGGCTTTGCGGAATGAAGAAATTGTTTTATTTTTGCACTCCTTTTTCGGGAAAAGACGGCCCGTTCGTCTAGGGGTTAGGACGCAAGGTTTTCATCCTTGTAACAGGGGTTCGAATCCCCTACGGGCTACAACAAAAAAATTTATAATTGTAATATAAGGTTATCATGGCCAACCATAAGTCAGCACAAAAAAGAATCCGTTCCAACAATGCCAAAAGGCTCAGGAACCGCTATTATGCAAAAACTACCCGCAACGCCGTAAAAAGGCTGCGCAATACCACCGATAAGGCCGAGGCTGCTGAAAAGCTTCCTAAGGTGCTCTCGCTGGTAGATAAGCTTGCCAAGCGCAGGGTGATTCACAATAATAAGGCTTCCAACCTCAAGTCGAGCCTTATGCGTCATGTTAACAAACTGCAGTAAAAGCAGTTAGCAGCGTTTTTTTCTGAGAGGTAGTTTGCCGTTTTAGAAAACCAGTTATCTTTGCTGCGCAAAAATAATGGCCCGTTCGTCTAGGGGTTAGGACGCAAGGTTTTCATCCTTGTAACAGGGGTTCGAATCCCCTACGGGCTACAAAAAAGACCTTTCAATAGCGGAGGGTCTTTTTTTTGTTGCCGATTCTTTGTATATTAGCTCAGGATCGACTTGTTCTTAGACCAATAACAATTCTTGTTCTTTTTTTCGCAAATTTTTGAACAGAACTGCTATGCGAACAAAAACCAACCTGCCTGCCGAAGAGCCTGTTGCAAAACTGAAGAGTATTAAATCGTGGGCCGAGCACGACCGCCCGCGTGAAAAACTCCTTGAAAAAAGCCAAAAAGCCCTTTCCGATGCAGAGCTGCTTGCCATCATCATTGGCTCGGGCTCTGCCAACGAATCGGCGGTCGATCTTTCCAAGCGCATTCTGGCCAGCGTTTCAAACAACCTTTCGGAACTCTCTCGCCTGGGAATCACCGACCTGCTGCGCTTCAAGGGTATAGGTCATGCCAAGGCCATCAATATTATTGCTGCCCTTGAGCTTGGCAGGCGCCGACGCCAAAGCGAGAGCCTGCAACGCCAAACCATCACTTCGAGCCGCGATGCCTTCGAGCTGATGCAGCCCATACTGGGCGACTTGGCTTACGAAGAATTCTGGGTGATTACCCTCAACCGTTCAAACAAGGTAAAAAGAACCATCTGCATTAGCGAGGGCGGGGTTGAAGGCACCGTGGCCGACCCTAAGAAAATTTTCAAAATGGCCCTTGACGACAATGCCTCCGGCATCATCATTTGCCACAACCACCCCAGCGGGGCCCTCCGCCCCAGCGAAAACGATGTGAAGATAACCCGCAAATGCAAAGAAGCCGGCGCATTTCTTGAGTTGCCGGTACTCGACCACATTATTATTGCCCACGAAAAGTATTTCAGTTTTGCCGATGAAGGTTTGCTGTAAACGGTTTCTTGAAGAAAGTTAAAGCGGTAGTGCCCAGGCCGGGCTATTGATCAAAAACCAAATTTACTTTTACCTTTACGTCGCAAAGTCTACTGATAATTTTTCGCTATGGTATTGGTATATTGTACAAAGGTTACCAGCCGGTTGAAATACACGCTCAATCTCATCTTCGGTACCCTGCTGGGTGTCGAATGGGACCTTACCATAAGCCCTGAGGTCTTTTCGGGCTTTGAAGGCGCGAAGGTAAACTACAGCAAGGCCTCCCTTTCGGGGAAGGAAGTGCTGATTAATCCGTCGGGTTTTATTGAAAAACGCGGGGTGCAGCCTTTTGAACCTGTTCTGGTGCGAAAAGGAGAGTTGCCCTGCCTTTTCCCCTGCAAAGGAACGGACGATGATTTTGGATTCGATCTTTTTGCCGCTTCATTTTATCTGGTTAGTCGTTACGAAGAATACTTGCCGCATGAGAAAGACCGGCATGGCCGGTTTCAGGCCGAGGAAAGCTTTGCATTCAGGCATGGGTTTCTTGAGGTGCCAGTAGTAAACCACTATGCAATAATGCTGCAAAAGGCTTTGCAGGAAAAATTCCCTGGACTTGTTTTTCCCGCAAGGAATTATTCTTTTGTACCTACCTACGATATTGATATTGCTTACGCCTACAGGGGTCGGGGCTTTTTCAGAGGGGCAGGTGCTGCCATGCGTTCGCTTTTGCAACTAAACTTTTCTGCCATTAGGGAACGGCTGCAAGTGCTTTCAGGAAAAGCAGCCGACCCTTTTGATACCTACGACCTGCAGCTTGCCTGGCACCGCAAATACGGTCTGAGGGCTTTTTACTTCTTCCTTTGTGCGGAGTATGGCCTGTTCGATCGCAACATCTCCGTTTTTTCAACCGTATTTCAAAACCTGGTAAAAAAAATCAGCGATTACGCCTATACTGGCATTCATCCCTCCTACGCTTCAGGGGAAGACCTTGAAAAGCTTTCGACGGAAGTAGCCAGGTTATCAAAAATACTCAACCGCGAAGTTCACTTCAGCCGGCAGCATTTCCTAAAAATGCGCATGCCTGAAACTTACCGCAACCTGATTCGCAGTAACATCGATCACGATTTTACCATGGGTTACGCCTCCCAAACGGGCTTTAGGGCGTCTATTGCCAGCCCCTTCTTTTTTTACGATCTTGGGCGCGAAGAGGCCACAAGCCTTAAAATTTTCCCTTTTGCGGTTATGGATGGCACACTGAAAGATTACCTGAATCTGGAGCCTGGGCAGGCCATTCAGCGAATCGCTAAACTGGTGGAAGCTGTGCGCGCCGTGGATGGTACATTTATTAGCCTGTGGCATAATGAACCTTTGTGTGAATGCGGAAAATGGGAAGGCTGGCGCCATGTATATGAACAGCTGCTTGAAATGGCCGCAAAACCCCCCTTGCACTCATGATCAGTTACCTGGAAAACCATCAGATCGACTTTGAAAAGTGGGACGATTGCATAGAGCGGTCGCTCAACGGTATTTTTTATGCGTATTCGTGGTATCTCGATATGACCGCTCCGGGCTGGGCTGCACTGGTGGAAGGCGACTATGAAACGGTTATGCCGCTGCCCAGCCGCAAAAAGCTCGGGATAAATTATGTTTATCAACCTTTTTTTGTTCAGCAACTGGGTATCTTCAGCACAAAAAGCCTTTTGCCGGAGGTCACCATGCGCTTGCTTAATGCCATACCGCGCAACTACCGCTTTGCAGACCTAAACCTGAACACCTATAATCAGGCAAATGAGGAATTTGGGATAAAAACCGCCAATCGCATTACCCATCACCTCGACCTTATTGAACCTTATGAGCAGATAGTGCAGCGCTACTCGACCAATACCCGACGCAACATTAAGAAAGCAGAAAAGGCGGGCGTTTTTGTAACATCCCACGGCCGTCCGGAAGAGATCATAGAAACTTTCAGAAATAACCGCGGGCGGGAGTTAAAGGCCTTTTCGGAAGGAGACTACAAGGTGCTGAAGCATTTGATTTACTCTGGCATGCACCGGGGAATGGTTACGATTATGAGCGCCTATACGCTTGAGAATAACTTTTGCGCTGGCATTGTTTTTTTTCAGAGCCATAAAAAAACCGTTTTTCTTTTTTCGGGTAGCACGCCACAGGCCAGGGAAAATGGGGCCATGTTTATGCTGGTTGATGCCTTTATCATGGAAATGGCCGGCAAGGAGCTTGTGCTCGACTTTGAGGGTTCGTCCGATCCGCAACTTGCAAGATTTTATAAGGGTTTCGGTTCAAAAGAATGTGTATTTTTACAAATCGAAATAAATCGAATGCCTTTTGGCCTCAGGCAGCTGGCTGGCCTTTACCGGCGGCTTCAGAAAAAGAAAAGGACAGTATCTTAATTTGTGGCGTATATGATACATTATCTTGGAAAAACAAGCTCGTTGCTGAAGCATTTCATTGCCGAGGTGCGCGATGTGGAAATACAAAAGGACAGCCTGCGCTTCAGGCGCAATATGGAGCGGCTGGGCGAGATTTTTGCTTACGAGATTAGCAAGACTCTTGGCTGGAAGCAGCAGGAGGTCATTACCTCCCTTGGATCGGCTCAATGCGAAGTACTTGCCGAGCAACCTGTCATTGCCACCATCCTGAGGGCGGGGCTTCCACTGCACCAGGGCATCCTCAACTTTTTCGACCGGGCCGAAAACGCTTTTATTTCCGCTTACCGAAAACACCACAAAAACGGTCGCTTCGATATCCAGATCGAATATATCTCGTGTCCTAATCTCGATGGTAAAGATTTGGTAATCAGCGACCCCATGCTTGCCACAGGTGCCTCTTTGGTGCTTACCTACAAAGAGTTGCTACAGAAAGGCAAGCCACGACACACCCATATTGTGGCGGTGCTGGCCAGCGCCCAGGGTGTGGAATACATCAAAAAACACCTGCCAACAGATGACTATACCTTGTGGCTGGGCGAAGTAGACGACGAGCTGACCGCAAAAGCTTATATTGTGCCCGGGCTGGGTGATGCCGGTGACCTGGCTTTCGGAAGTAAATTATAATCAAGAAAAACTGGAAAGATGCTACCAGACAGGGCTGTTCTGATAGAGAATATAAAAATTTCGCTGGTGTCAATACGCACCCACATGCTGCGTACTTCACTAACGGTGCTAATCATTGCCTTTGGCATAATGGCTTTGGTGGGTATACTTACCGCCATTGACTCCATAAAATCTTCCATAACCTCTAATTTTGCCCGGCTGGGTGCCAACAGCTTCACTATTCGTAACCGCGAAATGCGCGTAGTCATTGGCGGGGGCGGAGGCGGGCAGTCGCAGGTTTACCGCAGCATTAGCTTTGAGGAAGCTGTGGCCTTCAAAGAGCGTTTCGACTTTCCTGCGCAGGTTTCGGTATCCATTTTTGGCACAGGCTCCACGGTGGTGCGATACCGCTCGCGCGAAACCAACCCCAATGTCTCGGTAGTCGGAAGCGATGAGAACTACCTGGTAACTTCAGGAAACGAAATGGAAACAGGCCGGAACTTCTCCTCGCACGAACTTCAGTTTGGTGAAAACGTTGTTATCCTTGGCTCGGATGTAGTCAAGACCTTGTTTCCTGATAATGAGAATCCCCTGATGGCCACAGTTACCTTCGGAAACACCCGCTACCAGGTAATTGGCGTAATGAAAAGCAAGGGGGCTGCAATGGGCATGTCGGACGACCTGCGATGTATCATACCACTGGTTACGGCCCGAAAAAATTTCTCCAGGCCGAACATGAATTATACTATTTCGGTAAACTCAAACAATGTGGCCGATATGGAGGCGGCCATTGGGGAGGCCACAGGCCTGTTCAGAGTTATCAGGGGAGTAAGGGCCGGCGAAAGTCTTAACTTCGATATTGCCCGCAGCGACAATATTGCACAAGCCCTGATCGAGAACCTGCGATACGTAACCATGGCCGCAAGTCTTATTGGAATCATCACACTGGTTGGTGCCGCCATCGGCCTGATGAATATTATGCTGGTTTCTGTTACCGAGAGAACCCAGGAGATTGGTATACGTAAAGCACTAGGGGCAACACGTAAGGTAATTAAGCAACAATTTTTGGCCGAAGCCATCGTCATCTGCCAGATCGGTGGAATCCTTGGAATTGTTTTAGGAATTCTTATCGGAAATATCATATCAGTAGTTATTGGAAATCCTTTTATTATCCCATGGATGTGGGTGATTGGAGGCGTTGCCCTTTGTGTTGGAGTAGGATTGGTAGCCGGCTATTACCCCGCCGCTAAAGCTGCCGGACTCGATCCCATCGAGTCGCTGCGCTATGAATAAAAAATTTTATTAGGTATTTTACTTAGGGGTTTGTTGTAGTTAATAATATTTTTTGTTAAATTTGTCGGTAAAGTATACCTCATTCATGGAATGAGGCTATTATAGGGGGGAAGTATGGACAAAATTGATGTACTGGTTATTGACGACCACGACCTGATCATTTTGGCTGTTCGGCAGGTTTTTTCTAAAATTCCTGACATGAAGCTGGTGGGCGTAGCAAAAGATGGTGAGGAAGGTTTGCATAAAGTTTCCGACCTTAGGCCCGATGTGGTGGTTATCGACATCTCCATTCCAGGCATGAATGGCATCGAGCTGACCCGAAAAGTTACCCGCGACTTTCCTGACACCAAAGTAGTGCTTCACTCCTCTTCAGTGAGCGAGGAAGTGATTGTCATGGGCTTTGAAGCTGGGGCAATGGCTTATGTGCCCAAAAACTTTAAACCCGGACAGCTGGTGGAAGCCATCCGCACGGTAATGAAGGGCGAGCACTACAGCAAAGGTTTTGTATCCGATATTCTGATCGAGAACTTTTTAAAGGATAAGAACAAAAAAGACGGACACTTTAAACTTACCGACCGCGAGCTCGAAATCTTGCGGGCCATAGCCCATGGCGGCACCAATCAGCAAATGGCCGAAAAGTTTTGCATTAGCGTGCGAACGGTAGAAGCCCATAAGGCAAACATTATGAAAAAGCTGAAACTTAGTAATACCGCCGAACTTGTAGTGTTTGCAATTAAAAACAAGATTGTAAAGATCTGATCAGCCTTACTGCTTTTTTTCCAGGACTTCCAGGTCCAGGTGGTACTGTTCCCAATCTTTTTCCGCTTTTGCCAGGCAGATTTTTTGTGTCTCGTAATTTTTAAAAACCTCTCCGCTCTCAATCCTTTGCGGGTCTAAAGCAGGATTTGCAATTATTTTCTCCAGTTCGGCCATTTCCTTTTCACACCTTTCAATTTCTTTTTCGGCCTTTTCAATGCCATTCTGAAGCTTGCGCAACTCACGCTCAAACTGTTTTTTCTGTTCCCAGTTCTGGCGGCTGGCCGATTCGCCCGTTTCCCGGTCTGCCTGTATGGCTTTGCGGCCGGCTTCCAGCTGCTTCAGCGATTCGATATTGCGATGGTCAATGAAATCGTACACATCGCCAATGAACTCTTTAATTTTCCGGTGGCGGAACTCAAAAACCTTTCCGGTAAGTCCCTGAAGGAAGTCACGGTCATGCGACACCAGTATTATGGTGCCATTAAACTGCAGCAAGGCGCTTTTCAGGATGTCTTTTGAGCGCATGTCGAGGTGGTTGGTGGGCTCATCGAGCACCAGCAGGTTCACCGGCTCAAGCAATAGCTTGGCTATGGCCAGGCGCGACTTTTCGCCACCCGAAAGCACCTTCACCTTTTTGTCAATATCGTCGCCGCTGAAAAGGAAACCGCCCAGGATATTTCGTGTCTGTTTGCGCACCTCGCCGGCAGCCACATCATCCAACGTCTGAAAAACCGTCTTTTCCGGATCAAGGAACTCTGCCTGGTTTTGGGCGTAGTAGCCGATTTTTACGTTGTGGCCCAGTTTTATCTGTCCCTGGTGCTCCAGTTCGCCAATGATGATGCGCGAAAGCGTGGTTTTCCCTTCGCCGTTGCGGCCCACGAAGGCAATGCGTTCGCCACGTGCCACCATAAAGTTCAGGTCGTGCAGTACCTGCTTGCTGCCATAGTTTTTTGAAACATCTATGGCTTCAATCACTACCTTCCCTGATGGTGGTGCTTCCGGAAAACGGAAATGAATGCTGCTTTTATCCAGGTCTTCCACCTCCACCTTTTCCATTTTTTCGAGCATTTTGATTTTGCTCTGCACCTGGCGGGCCTTGGTGTTTTTTGCCCGGAAGCGGGTAATGAAATGCTCTACCTGGGCGATCTGCTTTTGCTGGTTGCTGTATGCAGCCAATTCCTGCTCCAGGCGTTCCTCACGCAGCATCTCGTAATCCGAATAGCAGGCCTTGTAGTCGTAAGCCTTGCCCATGCTGATCTCGATGGTGCGGGTGGTTACGTTGTCGAGGAAGGCCCTGTCGTGCGACACCACCAGCACCGCGCCGGGGTAGTCGATCAGGAAATTCTCGAGCCATTGAATGGACTCAATATCCAGGTGGTTGGTAGGCTCATCGAGCATGATCAGCTCAGGACTTTGTAAAAGAATCTTGGCCAGCTCCACGCGCATCTGCCAGCCACCGCTGAACTCGGTGAGCGGCCGCTCCAGGTCGAGGCGTTCGAAGCCCAGCCCAAGCAATACTTTTTCGGCCCTCGCATGCTGCGTGGCACCACCCAGGATGTCGTAACGTTCATTGGCTTCGGACAGCTTCTGGCTTAGGTTGTGATAGGCCTCTGTTTGATAATCGGTGCGATTTGTCAACTCATCGGTCAGCCGCTGAATTTTTCTTTCCAGTTCCTTGATCTCGGCAAAGGCGTTCAGGGCTTCATCGATCACCTTTTGCCTGCTGTTCAGCTGCACTTCCTGTGGAAGGTACCCAATGCTGCTTCCCGATGGACTGGCTACCTGGCCCGTGGTAGGCTCCATCTGACCATTTATGATGCGCATCAGCGTGGTCTTGCCCGCCCCGTTCTTTCCAACCAGACCGATACGGTCGCGCCGGTTGATGATGAACGAAATGTCATCAAACAGCGGCGTGCCTGCGAAGTGAACGGATATGTTGTTTAGGGAAATCAATGAGGTTTCAGGTTCAAGGTTTCAGGTTCAAAGTTAGGGCTCAGGGTTTACGGTTTAGTGACTAGACCAACGACTTTTGACTTTCGACTTATCTCCTGCTTTTCTCTCCTTCTCTAAAGTCACTTAAGTCTCTCAAGTCTCAGATGCAGTTCCTTCAACTGCTTCTCGTCCACCGGGCTTGGGCTGTCGATCATCACATCGCGGGCAGCGTTGTTTTTCGGGAAGGCTATGAAGTCGCGTATGGAGTCGGAGCCGCCGAACAGGGCACACCAGCGGTCGAAGCCGAAGGCTATGCCACCATGCGGGGGCGCACCGTAGCGGAAGGCATCGAGCAGGAAGCCAAACTGGTTCTGTGCTTCTTCGGGAGTGAAGCCCAGCACTTCAAACATCTTCTCCTGCAGGGTGCGGTCAAAGATACGGATGGAACCGCCGCCAATCTCCACACCGTTGATCACCATGTCGTAGGCATTGGCACGTACATTGCCGGGGTCGGTGCTCAGCAGTTCAATATCTTTGGGTAGGGGCGAGGTGAAGGGGTGGTGCATGGCAAAGAACCGCTGCGCTTCTTCGTCCCATTCGAGCAAGGGGAAGTCGACCACCCAGAGGCATGCAAATTTATTGGGATCGCGCAATTCGAGCCGTTTGCCCATTTCAAGGCGAAGCTCGCCAAGGGCTTTGCGTGTGGCATTGGTTTCTCCTGCCAGGACCAGCAGCAGGTCGCCGGGCTTGGCCTCCAAAGCATCCGCCCAGGCTTTGAGTTGTTCCTGGTCAAAGAATTTATCAACCGACGACTTAAAACTGCCATCGGCATTGCATTTCACATACACAAGTCCTTTGGCTCCGATTTGCGGGCGGCGCACCCAGTCGGTAAG
>JAHYJD010000076.1 GCA_019429365.1 Bacteroidales bacterium
ATAGCAACTATGTTGTAAAAGCTTTAGATTTTTGCACATTTGTTTAAATTATGTTGCAAAAATGAAGGCATGGGAGGAAACCAAAAAAAGAGCAGGCTAAATTGCCTGCTCTTAAAAGTGATAAAAGACTTTAAAAAGTTATTCGGTTACTGCCCGGTATGCATTTACCCTTCCCTTGCCAAAAAACGGAGATTGTCCGTTACAGTCGATGGGGTCGGCCGTTTTGAGCAGTTGTTGCCTGACCTGCCGCGGATTCATTTGCCCGCCGTTTTTCCCAATAATCAAAGCGGCAACCCCTACAACATGAGGCGCTGCAAAGCTGGTGCCCATACCCCACTCCCAGTACCCAAAGGGCTCTTGAACAGGAGCAATTATACCATCATACCACCAGTTTTCAGGTTCACCCATAAAGGCATAATCATAATCACCTCCTGGCGCAGCAATGTCAATAAATGATCTTCCATAAGTAGTATAATGTGCCGGAATATCAAAATTGGTATCTGTAGTGCCATTCACCAAGTCGCCATACCAATAGTCGGGGGCTGTGGCGGAAACGGAAATCACGTTCTCAAAACTGGCGGGAACATCAAACAAAGATCCATTGCCATCTGCACTTAATCCATCATTACCTGCCGCAACAACCATAACCACACCCTTTTTATCTGCATAATCCACTGCACGTTTGAATAAGTGAATAATATTCTGAACGTACACCGCAGGTACTTTTTGAAGGTCACCGTTTTCATCATAATAAAAACCATTCTTATAAAACAGCCATCCAAAACTCATATTCATTAAATCAGCACCATTATTGGCCGCATAAACAATAGCATCACAAACCCAACTGATTTGTCCTTCTCCACTAAATTCCGAAAAAACTTTTAAAGCCACAATCTCCGCATCTGGTGCCACGCCAATGGTACCAATCTGATTATCGGCTGCAGCTATGATTCCGGCAATCATAATGCCATGCCAGGCCCAATAACCACCATTATAAGCATAGCTCTCTCCTGGTACAAAAGATTTTGAAAGCTCCGTGTTCAGGTTTTGCTCCAAGTCTGGATGATTTGGGTCAATGCCTGTATCCAAAATAAAAACCCTGGTGTTAGCGCCTGTATAACCGGCATTCCAAGCTTCCGGGGCATCAATGGCATCCAAGGCCCACTGAAGCTCAAACAAGTCTTCGTCATCACCTATACTTGGCGGATTGGCCAGGAGGGACAGACCTCCCTGATTTACTCCTTTCAATCTGAGATTTGGAACAACCCCCATTACTCCATTCAGCTTTCCAACCTTTTTTTCGAAATCATCGGTCGTGGGGCTGACCACCATTAAACCAATTTCTGGTACCGTTTTAATTACCACCCCAAACGCCTGTATTTGTTCTTGCAGGCTTCCCGGAAGAGTTTCTGACCTGGAAATAACCATGTATTCGCTAAAAGCAGCGCTTTTTAGCTCAATGTTCTCCGAATCGTTCTCCAAGCCGGTGTTCAGCAGATCGTCCTGGCAGCCAAAGGCCAAGACCAACAAAAAAATCCCGATCAAGGATTTTGTCAAAATTGAATTAGAATTCCCTTTTCCCATGACTTACGTTTTTTTGGTTAAAACAACATTCAGGATTCAATTTAAGCCAATTACAAACGCTCCACATAGCAATATTTTTCCAAAAAGTTTAAATTATTTGCCAAAAGCTTATAATGTTCTTCCAAAACCCCGTTTTTCGGCTTTTTTCAAGTTGAAGCAGATGAATAATAATGAAAAAAGTTAATTGGTTTGGAGAAAATGTTACCAAAACGATTCGCCCCAAAAAACCCCTCTGCCACACGAAAAATCTTTGCATTTTTCGGGGCAGAGGGGAAAACCGTGCCTGTGATGTTTAACCAGCAGGATTAAACCAGATCAGGGTGGGAAAAGGGATTCCCCGGCAGCGGTTTTTTGTTGTAATTCATTGGTATTTTCTTAATAAAAATAACTTGCGGCAGAATGCGATATGCATTAATTATTCATCATCTGGTTCATTGGCACAAGCTTTTCTGAAATGGAACGCCCCAAGGGAACATCTGAAGTGGAAACATTCATGCCGGTGAACACATTATTCACACCCAGATTGATGACCTTGTCTGTAAAATTACCGCCCACAAATGTCCAGTTTTGGGTGCTGGGGGTTAAATAGGCTACAGCCGTTTCAAGCATTGCCGTAGAGAAATTGTTGCCCAATACCAGGCCGTTCTTGCTGTAATTTACGAGAAAAAGGGCCAGGTCACCATGCCCGCTGAATTTGTTATTGCGGATTACCATGCCATCTGTGTAATAACTCAGAATAGCCCATTCATACCCGTCGGCCATATTAAACTGGTTGTTCCTTACCTGGTATATCGTGGCCG
The DNA here is from genome assembly GCA_019429365.1 of Bacteroidales bacterium. Lineage (GTDB taxonomy): Bacteria > Bacteroidota > Bacteroidia > Bacteroidales > UBA7960 > UBA7960. The sequence continues at coordinate 2,385 of JAHYJD010000076.1, forward strand.
GCTCACCAGGATTAGTCACTGTGCGGGTGTTGCGAAGGAAAAGGGCATACTCAGAGTGAGTCATGTTGAAAAGGTTATTCTGAACATTGAAAATGGTGGCACTTTCTGAAGGTTCTTCCCTGAAGATGGCATAATAGGGATAATCATCCAGATCGAGGCCATAACTGAATGCGGGAATATTGAACGTATTGCCTTCGATGCTCACCACTGTGTTGCGGCTCTCCCAGACACCGCCCTGCTGGTCAAGATTGTTGAAAATATTTCCTTTGTTTTTTTCACCGATTATGACCCTGCTGTTTATCATGCCTTCAAGTCCAAGACCATAAACGAAGGTGTCAAATTCACAATTGGTGATTTTAAAGTCAATCTTCTCCCTCGGAAGAGGATCCTCCGGGGTTTCCCATGATGGAAAGTAGTCAAATCCTGTTCTTACTGCAATCATACAGTTGTATTCATTCACATAACCAGGGCCTCCCTCCAGCAAATGGCCCCTGAAGTAAACATTGTCAATTACCACGTTGATGGAGCGGCTATCATTGCCAAATTGATAATTGGCGCTAAACGCGGAGAAGTTAAGCAGGGCATAGATATGCCCCATGTATGGCCAGCCTGTTGACAGTTGTCCGGGCGGTGTCCGAATGGTGAAATGGCTCAGGTGCACATCACCACCGATAAATTTTACCATGCAGTGAAGTTTATGCTGGGCAAACAAGTCATCCAGGTCCATACCCGGCAAAACGGAGATGATTGTTTTTCCTTTACCAGCACCCTTCAATGAGCCATAGAAGTCGTAAATCTCCATATAGCCCAGGTGGTATTCCCCTTCGCACAGCTGCACCACCGAGCCCGGTCCGGCGGCTTTGGCATCGTCAAAGGCCTGCATTATGGCAGGCGTATCGTCGCCACCGCTGGGCTGCACCATAAATACCAAACCAGCCGGTCCGGCTTTCAGTCCAATTTCTGGCGCCTCATCAATAAACAGCGCCTCATCCTTGTTGCAGGCTACAAAAAGCCCAGCAAAAACAAGGAAAATCAAAACTCTTTCCAGTGTTCTCATGATGTTGGTTTTTTGTTTTACAATACGGAAAAATCCGGTTTAATCCCTATGCAATTTCCTGAAAAACAATGCACCAGGCATAGCAATTATGTTGCAAAAACTTTCGATTTTTACACAATCGTTTAAATTATGTTGCAGGGATAACAAATTATGATCAAACGCCAAAAACCGTGATCAGGAAAGTTAAATTTTTATTGTTTTCAGGAAAGTTTTACAAACTTTACCTGGATGCCCGGTAGTGATAGGGTGCCAGGCCGTTTTCTTCAATTAATGCAAGGAAGCGGGGGTCGTTGCGAATAAAATCGAAGTCGGGATTGGTGGCAATGAGGTTGAAATAATGGCCCACACGATTTTGTTGCTCCATGTTTTTTTGGAACCAGAAAATGGTTTGATCGGCATCGCCCAAAAAAGCATACCACCAGCCGATAAAATAGGGGTGCCCACTGAGGCCCTGCCCTGGAAGAGGCCTGGTTTGGTTAACATCGATAAGCCATTCGAACAAGCCTGGAATGCCCGCTTGCTGGTAAGCCACTTCAATCTCATCAGCATACTGCGCGGCCTCCGGAAAGCGAAGGATAATTTCCTGAAGTTGCCTGCAGGCCTTTTCTCCCTCGCCCAGTTTTGCATAGTTGAGAAAGAACAACCACTGATTGTCATTAAAGTCGGGTTTAAGGTCGCGGGCCATAAGGCAGGCTTCAAGGGCCTTGTCATGCTTTTCCTCGAAATAATACACCCAGGCGTTGAGGGTTTGCGTCACCCAGAAATACGGCTCAGCCTCAAGCAGGCGGTTCATATACTCGCGGGTCTGTTCCATTGGGCCGGTAATCATCAGCAACTGGGTATATCCTTGCAGGGCCATCGGAAAGCGAGGGTTCAAACTCAGGGCCTTCAGCAGTTCCGCCCTTCCCGCTTCAAATTTTCTCTCGGGCCAAATCAGGGAAACCCCTTTTATGGTGTGGGCTTCGCTGCAGTCGGGGTCGAGCGCCAAGGCTTTCTCGGTATATTTCCGGGCATTTTGTATGCCCTCGAAATATGGCTGGTACCATCCCCAGGCCGAAAGGTTAAACCAGGCATTGGCCATGGCAGCATAAGCCTCCGAAAAGCCGGGATCGGCTTCAATGGCTTTGGAAAAATACTGCAGGCTGGTCATCAGCCCTTCGCGGTTAATATCATAGCGCTGCTCACTGTTGGCCTTGTGTAGTAAAAAACGCCCCCGCAAGTAAGAGTCGTAGGCCAGTGGGTTTTGTGTCGAAACCTTCTCTATCTGTATTTTTTCCTCTTCCGAAATCACCGCTTTCAGTTTATGGGCTACCGCCAGGGCTATTTCGCTCTGCACCCCCAGCACATCCCTCAGCTCCCGGTCATAATGCTCCGACCACAGGTGCTGATCGCGGCGCGCGTCGATGAGCTGCACGCTCACCCTCACCAGGTTGCCCTGCCGCCTCACGCTGCCCTCGAGCACATTGCGCGCCTTCACTTCGCGGGCAATCTCGCCAGCCGAGAGATTGGCATTGCGGTAATACTCTGCGGTGGTGCGCGATATCACCCTGAGGTTGCTGATGCGGTTCAGGTCGTTGAGAATGTCTTCCATGATACCATCGGCAAAATACTGATTGTCGGAGTCGCCCGAAAAATTTTTGAATGGAAGCACTACAATGGAAGCTTGATCCGCAGCACCTCTTAACAGGCTGAAACGATGATCGGGTTTGAAATAACTGAAAAGCAGCCACAAAACTGCCGCAAGCGAAATAGTAATTGCTGTAATCAAAAAATTATTTTTTCGCTTCCGCGGAATATTTTCTTCAGACCCTTGAGGGGCTGCAGGAAGCTCCTCAGCAGACCCCGGAGGCGGCCACAGGCCCGGGAAATCTCTTGTTTTGGCTTCGATTGGTGTACAGCCGAAAAATTCGTGAAAGCACTTGGAAAAGTAGGCAGGGCTGCCAAAACCAACCTGGTATGCAATCTCCGAAACCGACAACTGGTCTTCTTTCAACAGCTCAAGGGCCTTTTTGAGCCTGGTCTCACGGATTAACTGGCTTATGTTCTGATTGTTAATGGCATGTAAACGACGGTGCAATACCGAGCGGCTCAAACCCGCCTCCAGCACTAGCTCCCTCACACCAAACCGCTCGTTGTGCAAGTGGTTCAACACAATGTCAGTGAGCTTTTTAATAAACGCCTGATCTGAAGAGTATAGCTCAGCCATGACCCTAACCCCCTGTCTTTCAAATTTAAGTCATTTATCGATACAAATTTAATTTAAAGAGAGGTTTTTAAACCGGCGTTTCAATTTATAAAAAGCTGTGTTCAGCTCAAAAATTAAAAATATGTCCGGAATACGCCCCTCTATGAAGGTTTTTCTTAAATTGCACAAGAATTAGTTTTCAGTATCGCAAAAAATTGTTTCCATGAACAAAGAAAACCAAAGCCAGTTGGTGCCTGTAGCTTCGGGTACCTTCAGCGAAGCCAGCATGATAAAGCTCATACTCGAAAATGAAGGCATTGAGGCGGTGCTAAAAGACGACTATATGGGCACCATTGCGCCTCACCTTGCGGCACCAGGAGGAGCAGGCTCGGTAAGGGTTTTGGTGCTGGAAGAAGATTTCCGGCGCGCACTGGAAATAGTGGAAGACATAGAAAAATCGAGGCGGCTGTAGTTTGGGTATCCGGGCCGCCGCCTCACCTCCTCCACCCTGCGGTAAGTTTTCAACATGTTAATAAGTATCCCCAAATTGGGCTGAAATTTATTTTTTAGCCCGTATTTTTGCATTATACAATCCGTATTTTACAGGTTAAATCATTGCATATTTCAGATATGCCAGCCACTTTTTTGCCCTTATGCGAAATAACTGAACTGCAGGAAATTGAATAAAATTTACTTATTATGTGCGGAAAACGATCCACCAAAAACCAGGAAGAATACAACCTGACATTGAATTTTACCGACGAGGGCGATGAGCCCGACTATTTATCCATGATCGAATCGATCAGCTATGATGTGGAAGAGTGCGGCCTGCTCTTTGAAATCATTCCCGATCAGGAGTCTCTGTTGAGTCTCTCTGATTTTCTTTCCCTTTCCCTTTCACAATCGGCGCTCTTTTCGGTACTGGCCGAAATGAGCTTGCGCGAAGATGTAACCATCGACTTGCTGGCCAGGTTTTTTAAATGCAAGGTGGTGCGCATCCTTTCGCTCCTCGATCAGATTGAATTCCTGGAAAAGCGGGGCTTTGTGAAGCGAATTGTAAAAACCGAAAAAAGAAAGGAAACGTATCGCGACCTCTCGTTCACCGTTCCGAAAAACGTGATGGAGGCCCTGCGAACAGCCAACCCCGGTTTGCTCGAAACCAACAGGAAGCTGGACTTCACCGCCCTGCTCGACCAACTGAAACAGGCCCTGAACGAACGTGAAGATGAACTCATCACTGTTCCGCAATTTCTACGCGAAGCTGAAAGCCTCCTTAAGCAGGGCAGCAGGCTTCCTTTTGTGCATTATCTCAACACCAAGCTAAGCAAGACCAGCAGCAAAACCCTGGCCCTCCTGCTGGTGCTTTTCAGGCTCTCGGGAAGAGCCGACACCCCATCGGAATATTTTTTCAGCATACTGTTCAGCAACCTTCGCGAACAGATTGAATTCGGCCGCCACATGACCAACGGCCGGCACGAACTGGTGAGGTCAGGTGTTGTAAAGCTAAGCAGCTCCGAACACGATAGTTATCAGCTGGTGCTTGGGCCGGAAGCCCAAAACCTGCTGTCCATCGACTTCCCCGACCTGGCATTGGCCGATGTGGGGCAGAACAAGCTCAGGTCGCACAAAGCGATTAAGGAAAAGACCCTTTATTTCAATGCGGAAGCTGGCAATCGTATCATTGAACTGGAGAAGCTGCTGGGGCGAAAGGAGTTTATCCGCTACCGGGAGTCCGCTGCCAGGCTGGGCATGAGCCACGGCATCACGGCTATTTTCTTCGGCCCTCCCGGCACCGGAAAAACCGAGCTGGCCCTGCAGATCGCACGAAAGACACAACGCGACCTGATGATGGTCGACCTGAGCCAGACCCGCAGCATGTGGTTTGGCGAAAGCGAAAAACAGGTGAAGCGCATCTTCGACCACTACCGGGAGCTGCTTGTGGCCTCCCAAAACGAGCCCATTCTCTTTATCAACGAAGCCGACCAGGCCGTGAGGCAGCAGATCTGGCTCAGCAAGCTGCCCGAATTGACCCAAGAAATGGCTGAAACCCTGGCACCAACCATTTCTTCACAGAACCCGGAATTGAAGCTAATCGACATAAACGAAATCCCGGAAAACCTGAGAGCCAACCTGGTTAGGGTAAACTAGGCCCATGGGCCGTGTTTCGGCGAACCAAAAAAAAGAGGCCGTCTCAAAAGTCTGAGACGGCCTCTTTTTCTTTAAATATTGTTTTTTTACCTGACTATCACCTTTTCCCTGAGCACGCCTTCGGCACTGCTCAACTCCATCAGGTAGATGCTTGCCGGGAATCCGCTGGTGTTGATCTGTATCGTTTGCCCGGGTTGAGCATCCACGTCCTGGCTGAAAACAGTCCTTCCGGTAAGGTCGATCATGCGCAGGCTGGCCTTCCCGGTGATTTGCCCAAAACGAACCAAGATATAACCTGTGTGGCTGGGATTGGGATAAACCACCAGGCGCTGCTGATCCTGCTCATCCACCGACACGCTGTAGCCCTGGCGAAGGGTAAGGGAAAGGTTTTGGCCGCCTCCGCTCAGGGCAACGGTGCTCTGACGGGGAGTGCCCGTAGGATTGGCATCATAATAAAGGTAAACAATCCGGCTGCCGGAACCAAAGCCCGGATAGGGTTGCACCCAGCTTTGGGCTGCGTTGGCAGTCCATTGCGATATGTTGGAACGGACTTCAAGGCGCTGGTTTCCCGACTCATTGCCAACCTCAAAAGTGGTTTCTCCTTCTACCAAAAGGTAGGGTGGAACCACCACACCCACCACGGGCGTAGGCGGCGAAACCAAATCACCACCATATACAGCACGAACGTAATAGGTAACTTCGCCCGAAGGGGCATTGCTATCAATATAGCTGCTGGCCTCCGGGTCGTCAAGGGTTTCAATAATCACCCCCCTCCTGTAAATCTGAATACCCGACAGGGCTGGATCTTCCTCGTTAATGGCTGGCTCCGGCAATTGCCAGTTAAGCTCCACTTCAAAATTTTCGTTTACAAATGCAGCCAGGCTGCCAGGAGGTAACACATCATCGAAGGTGGGCATCAAATCGAATGAAATGGTTTCGCCAGCAGCAGAAATATTGGTAATAAGGATTTCACCCGGCAAGTTGTTCGACAAGAATGCATGGGGATTGGTATTATCGGAAAATTCGGTGCGACCCACCTGCTCGCTAAGATGTGCCTGTAGCACGTTTCCATCAGATTGCATACTGCCATTGGGGCGAAACAGGTACACCTCATCTGGTGGGCCCTGGGCATTGCCGTTGCCCGCCAAAGGATTGATACGGTAAACCAGCAAACCCTCCCCGGGAATGTTGGTTTCATAATGCCCGCCGCGTTTGCGGTATTCTACCACGAAAAACTCGTCATCCGAGTTAATGCTATTGATCCGAAAGACATTGTTTTCGGGTGAGGTAAGCGGGTTGAGGGTATAAGTTCCGGGATCGCTGATGGTTGGGATATCCGTAACCCATTGCTGTCCGGCATATTTCCATTTCATATAGGCGCCCATGTGCACAAAGCCCGAGTGCATCAAATCCCAGGGGCCCACTGGGGTGAAGCCTGTGCTGTTGTAATGATACAGATCAGGTGCGCCAAGGGCGTGAAACATTTCATGACAAAGCACATTTACCCCGCTTTGCGTTTGCGGCTGAAAGGTGTAATCATAAACTCTCTTTCCGTTGATGTTAACCACTTGCGACCACAATACCCAGCGGTGCGCCCACAGCAGGTTGTTCCAACCATCCTGCTGCCCGCGAATGATAAAAGAAACGTTGTCCACGCGGCCATCGCCGTCGGCATCCAGGTTCAAATCCAGGGGAATCTCCTGAGAAACCGCAAGGACGGCAGCTACAAGCAATGATTGCTCTCGGTAGGTTCGGCCATTGGGGTTTGTTCCGTTATTGGTGGGAATGTTCGGATCGTAACCATTTGGGTTGGTTTCGCTCTGTGGCTGAAAATAAGACCTGGGTTGGGGTGACTGGTACGACAGGTTCACGTTCATTTCCGATTCCGGAAAGTGGTGGCTTTCAATTTCGAGCTGTCCGTAGGAAACTTCCTGAAAATAATGCCTCAGCGAGGGACCTTGCGGCTTGTTGAAATAGTCGTCGAAAGTGCTGCGAGGGGTGGTAAATTCATCATCGTCAGAAAAGCGAATGTAAATAACCAGGTTCACCATATCACCCGTATGCGGCGCCTTGGCCGACTTATCCACATGCATGTTAAAGTCTTCTAACCTTTTACGGTATAGTTCCGGACTTATCATCACCCTTTTTTCAAGACCCAGGGCCACCGGGTCGTGACTATCCACCCGGAATGGCGAGGGTATCACTTTTTCGCTTTCGCGGATGGCATAGTAGTAATAGCCATCAGCTCCCTGTATTATGGTATAGCCATTGGCATCGTGCAGATAGTTGAAAAACTCATCACCGCTGGCAAGCAATTCGAGCACGCTGCCGTCGGGCTGAACCACCTTTTGTGGCAGGTTCTCCACGTAGGCAGCCAAAAGCTGAAGGGGTAAGAAAACAGCCAAAAGCAGCACTGCAATGGCGGTAAAAAATCGTTTGTTCATTGTGATAATAATTTGGGGTACTATTGGTTAACAAAAAAAATGGGTGTTTGGTTCTGAAAAAAATAGCCGGGCGGTTTACCCTGCCAAAACATACATTTATGGTTCATTAAGAAAGTAAAACCAAGCTTTTCATTAATTTTGCGGCTAAGATACAAATTTACAGCCTGTTTTAATATTAAAAAATGGAAGTTAAAATTGTAAATGCATCGGGCAACCCTTTGCCAGCCTACGAAACGGCTTTTTCGGCCGGCATGGATCTGCGTGCCAGCCTGGAAGCGCCCCTGGTTTTAAAGCCCCTGGCCCGCGCTTTGGTGCCCACCGGCCTTTTTATTGAACTGCCGGCAGGCCATGAGGCACAGGTGCGCCCGCGAAGCGGACTGGCCGCCAAGCATGGCATCACCGTGCTCAACACCCCCGGCACCATCGACGCCGACTACCGCGGCGAAATCAAGGTAATTATGGTCAACCTTTCGGAAAACGAATATTCCATACAGCCCGGCGACCGCATAGCTCAAATGATCATTGCCCGCCACGAAAGAGCGAGCCTGGTGGCCGTGGAGAAGCTCAGCGAAACGCAGCGCGGAAGCGGCGGCTTCGGACATACCGGCACCAAATAAATGAAACTGGCCTGCAATCAAAAGCCCGCAAAAGCGTTTTTTAACCACAGGCAAAATCACAAGAACCGGGGCAGGCATTTATTTCAAACACTTTTTTAATGAAAATCAAAACGATTTCCAAAATTTTGCTGGCAGGTTTGATTCTTGCAACCGGACTGAGCTCCTGCAAAACGGCCCAAAAGCCCGTGGCAGCGCCTTCGGGCTATATGGAGCGGCAGATGACCACCGACACCGACCGGCTCGAAAGTTCGGCCATCCTGGTGGAAGCCACCCGCCAAAAGATACTGGGCAACTGGCCGCAAGCGGTAGTGCTCTACCTGGAAGCCACTAAAAAAGACCCGCGCAACGATGCCGCCTTTTTTGAACTGGCAAAAGCCCATGCCATGCAGGGCGAGTTTGCCGATGCCCTGAAGTTCGCACAGAGAGCCGCAGAAATTGACCCCAACAACACCTATTATCTCACCGTGCTGGCCGATATCTACACCCTCTCAAACCAGGTAGATCAGTCGATAGAAATTTACCGCCGCCTCACCGGGGAGCACCCCCAACGGGTGGACTACCTCATGAGCCTGGCCAATACTTATCTCTACTCCGGCCGCTACAACGAGGCCCTGCAGGTATTCGACCGCCTGGAAGAGATCAGCGGTTTTTCGGAAGAGGTTTCCTTGCAAAAACAAAAGATTCTCGTGGAGCAGGGCCGCATCGATGAAGCCATTGCCGAAGCCGAAAAAATGGTGGCCCTCTTTCCCGACGAAACCATGTTTGCCGAGCTGCTCAGCGACTTGTATATGGAGGCCGGGCAGGTAGAGAAAGCCAGGGCCTTGTTTGAGCGCATGCTCGAAAACGACCCCGAAAATCCCATGGGCCACCTGATGATGGCCGATTATTACCAGGAAAAAGGCCAAACGGAAAAAGCCTTCGAATCCCTTAAAATGGCCTTTCGCAGCCCCCGCCTCGACACCGAGAACAAAGGGCGCATCATGTATACTTTTTACAACCTTTCGCAGGAAAATCCCTCCTACCTCGACCAGGCCCTGGAGCTGTGCGAACTGCTCATTGAGCTGCACCCCGAAGATGCCGAGCCTTATCTTATACACGGCGATTTCCTGGCCCGGGAAAACCGTTTGGAGGAGGCCCGCGATCAGTTTCTGAAAGGGGCACAACTCGACCCCTCCAATGTGGCGGTATGGCAGCAGGTGCTGGTGCTCAACAACCAGCTGGGCGACTACCAGGCGATGCTCGAACATTCCGACTTGGCGCTGGAGTATTTCTTTGAGCAGCCTTTGTTTTTCCTGTTTAACGGACTGGCCCATATGCAGCTCAAGAATTATGAGGATGCTGCCTCTTCGCTTGAACACGGCTCCATTCTGGTACAAAACGACAAGGAGCTGGGCATTCAGTTTTATTCTATGCTGGGCGACACTTATCACTACCTCAACGATTTCGGCCGCAGCGACGCCAGCTACGAAAAGGCCCTGCAAATTGATCCGAAAAACGCCACCGTGCTCAATAATTACGCCTACCACCTCTCTTTGCGCAACACCCGGCTCGACGAAGCCGAATTTATGGCTACCGAAGCCAACCGCCTGCAACCCGGCATCTCGGCCTACCAGGATACCCTCGGCTGGGTGCTGTACCAGAAAGGGCGCTACCAGGAGGCTGCCGAGTGGATAGGCAAAGCCGTACAAAGCGCCGAAGAGGCCAGCGGCACCGTGCTCGAGCATTATGGCGATGTGCTGTTTAAGCTCAACCAGCCCGACTTGGCGCTGGAATATTGGAAAAAAGCTCAGGAGGCCGGCGACACCTCTGAACTGCTCCCCAAAAAAATTAACGACCGCATGCTCTATGAATAAAAGCATTCTCCCAAAAATTCTGATCATGATATTGCTGGCTGGCAGCTTCAATGCCTGCAAGCCACGCCGCGATATCACCCCCGCCATCGACGACCTGTTGCGTTCGCCCGAAAGGGCCATCAGAACCATGCATGCCAACCAGGCCAACTTCGACTTTTTCTCTGCCCGCTTTTCGGGCAATGCATTCTGGGAAAACAGCAACTATAACGTGAGCGGCACCTTGCGCATCCAAAAGGATCAGGCCATCTTTCTTTCGGTTACTCCACTGCTGGGAATTGAGGTTGCCCGCGTACTTATCACCCCCGATACGGTGAAGTTCCTCAACCGCCTGCAGTCGTCGTACTTTATTGGCGACATGCGTTTCATCAACAACATGCTGGGTACCGACCTCGACTTCTATATGCTGCAGGCCATCCTTACGGGAAACGACTTTGAACATTTTACCAACGACAACTTCCGCATTTCCGACGACCGCGGCATGCTGCTGCTGAGCAGTCCCTCGCGCCGCCGCCAGGACAACCGCCAGGCTCCGCCCATTGAGCATAACATATGGCTCGATCGCGAAAACTACCGAATCCGCCAGACCATTGTGTACGATTCAGAAAAAAGACGCATGATCAGGGCCGACTACAAGGGTTTTGAAAGGCTCGACGGGCAGTTGCTGCCCAACGACCTGGCACTGACCTTTACCGATGCCAGCAGCCGTGCCGAACTGGCCTACCGCACCAGCCGTACCAGCCTCAACAGCCCGCAGGAAATGACCTTTTCCGTACCTTCGCGCTATAAACTCATTGATTTCTAAAAACCCCATGGCTGACAGGCGCAACAAAACACCGGTTTTTTGGGCACGCTTTGAGGCGGTCTTTGTGCTGAGTATGATGCTATGGCCTGCTGTCGCCAACGCCCAGACCCAGAGCCGCGAAGCCCTGGAGCGCGACAAGCAAAACATCGAACGCGAGATCAGGCTCATCAACGAGATGCTGCAGGAAACCAAGAAGACGGCCGAGGTAAGCATGAACCAGCTGGTGATGCTCAACACCCAGATCACCCGTCGCGAAAGTCTCATCAGGGCCGTCAACAACGAGATAAACCAGATAAACCGCCGCATCGAAGCCCAAACACGCACCATCGAAGAGCTGCGCCAGGAACTGGAAGAGCTGCGTGAGTCGTATGCCAAAATGGTGCAATACGCCTGGCTGACACGCAGCAACTACCAGCGCGTGGCTTTTTTATTCTCTTCGAAAAACTTCAACCAGGCCTATATGCGCCTGCGCTACCTGCAAGAGTATGCGCGCCACCGCCAGCTGCAAGCCGAAAAGATTGTTTCTACCCAGCAAACACTTCAGCAAGAGATTGCCCGTCTGGAAGAACAGAAAAAGCAGCAGGAACAGTTGCGTGCCGAACAGCAGCAGGCCATGCAGGAGCTGAATCGCGAGAAGGGCGAACAGGACCAGACCATCAGCCAGCTGCGCCGCAGGGAGCAGGAGCTTATGCAACGCCTGCGACAGCAGGAAAACGCCCGCCAGGAACTGCAGCGCAACATCGAACGCATCATTGCTGAAGAACGCCGGCGCTCGCAGGAACAAGCAAGGGCCGAAGGACGCACTGTTACCCCTGGCACCTACGCTCTCACTCCCGAAGAGCAGCTCCTCTCAAACAACTTTGCCGGAAACAAAGGCAAATTGCCTTGGCCCGTAGAGCGTGGCGTCATCACCGGAAGGTTTGGCGAACAGCCCCACCCGGTGCTGCGTAACATTAAAATCGTGAACAACGGTATCGACATCGCCTCGGTGCCCGGCGCAAAAGCCAGGGTCATTTTCGATGGAACAGTGTCGCGGGTCATCACCGTGCCCGGGGCCTACTATGCCGTCATTGTAAGGCATGGCGACTACCTTACCGTGTATTCGAACCTGGCCCAGGTGTCGGTACAGAACGGTGACAAGGTGAGCATTCGCCAGGAAATCGGCACCCTGGCCACCGACAGTCGCGAAGGAAAAACGCAATTGCACCTTGAGATTTGGCGCAGCAACGAAAAGCTAAACCCTGCCGACTGGATTGCCCGGCAGAGATAATTAATAGAAAAAGCTTGAAGTGGCCGCTTTTTTTATAGATTTGTAACCTGAAGAAGCTAAAAAATATCCCATGGAAAATTTATTCGTTATCGGCATGCTGGGTACCCAGGAAATCCTGCTGATTGTGCTGGCAATAGTGCTTATCTTTGGCGGTCGTAAAATCCCTGAGCTCATGCGCGGGCTGGGAAGAGGCATGAAAGAGTTTAAAGATGCCCAGAAAGAGGAGCCGGAAAAGAAAAACGACCAGACTGCTGAATAAATCCAGCTGATGGCAGGCCCTTTGGAGCCACCAGGCTTTCAGGCCATATTGGGCAATTTTTTTGTAATTGCCATGTTTTCCTGTGTTAGCCCCGCTTGCGGGACAAACTTTCTTATTTAACGAACCACCTTTTTTTCAAGAATACAATGACCAGAGCATTTTTCTTCCTCCCTGTTTTTTTGATGCTGCCTTTTATTGCCAGCTCACAGCCAAACAATACTGAGCCCGCATCAACCGACACCTCCTCGGTGTTTGTCATAGCCCCCGACGACCCCATCTCTGCCATGCTCGACAGCCTTTCCACGCTCAAGGTCTTTCAAAATATGGGCAACCGGTCTGATACCAACCTGCACCGCCACAACTTCCCTGAAGGTTTTGTGCCCGCTTTTTCCGATTCGGTGTATCAGGAGCGCATCCAGCGCATGAACGACAACTCGCCCTTCGAATTTGTGTATAATGCCCAGGTGAAAGCCTATATCGACCTGTATGGTGTGCGCCGGCGTGCGCTCACCGAACGCATGCTGGGGCTCTCCCAACTGTATTTTCCCCTCTTTGAAGAGCAGCTCGACCGCTTCGACCTGCCCCTGGAACTGAAGTACCTGGCCGTGATCGAATCGGCCCTGAACCCTACCGCCCGCTCGCGCGCCGGGGCTACCGGATTGTGGCAGTTCATGTACCATACCGGCCGCATTTACGGACTGCAGGTAAACAATTATGTGGATGACCGCAGCGACGTCATCCGCGCCACCATTGCCGCTTGCCAGCATCTGGACGACCTTTACAATATCTACGAAGACTGGTCGCTGGTACTGGCAGCTTACAACGCCGGACCAGGAAATGTGAACCGGGCCATACGGCGCGCAGGAGGCGTGAAGGACTTCTGGCGTATTGCCAATTATCTGCCGCGCGAAACGAGAAACTATGTGCCCGCATTCATCGCCGTAAGTTATGTTATGGAACACGCCGAGGAGCACAACCTGTTTGTGGTGCCGCCAGTGTATTCTTTCCTCGATGTGGATACCATTCACGTGCGCCAGCAACTGAGCCTGCGCACCGTGAGCGACCTGCTGGGCATTCCCATGGACAACCTCAGGTACCTTAACCCCACCTTCCGCAAAAACATTATTCCCAACAACCCCGAAAACCCATATGTGCTGCACCTTCCCCGCGAATATGCAAACCTGTTTATTGCCAACGAAGAGGGGATATATAACTTCCGCAGCCCCGAGGAAATCCGGCAGGAAGAACTGGCGGCCATCATGGAGGAAACCACTATTCATGTGGTGCGCTCGGGCGAGGTGCTTGGAAGCATTGCCCGCCGCTATGGCACCAGTGTGGGCGAAATTCAGCGCCTCAACAATATGCGCGGCACCCTGATACGGCCTGGGCAGCGACTCATTGTAAAAGCCCCGGCCGACCGACCGGTGGCCACCCCTTCGAGCGCCAACGTGCACGTAGTGAAAAGCGGAGAGACCCTGGGCGTTATCGCAAACCGATATCGCGTTTCGGTAAACAACCTTATGGAGTGGAACAACCTGAACAACAACACCATACGTGTGGGGCAGCAGCTTATTGTCAG
>JAHYJD010000193.1 GCA_019429365.1 Bacteroidales bacterium
AAAGCAGTGATGAGTGAAGAGTAACGAGTAACGAGTAACGAGGCGAGGGCGGGAAAAACGGGTAATGAAATCAGTAAACCGTGAGCGGTGAGCAGTAAGCGGAAAAAAACATTAACGGAGAGACGGAATATAGCATATGAAAACCTTCTGAATTCTAACTTCTAGCTCCTGTATTCTGCCTTTCTCGCACCGCTCACCGCTCACTGTTTACCGTTCACTAAAGGTTTTCACCGCTCACGGCTCACCGTTCACGGTTCACGGTTTTATACAAATGACGCCACGAAGTGGCAGACAAATGACACCACGAAGTGGCAGCCCCCGCGTTAGCGGTAGCGCTTTAGTGGCTCAGTCTGCATGGGTAATAACCTTCACTTTGTCAGCCAACGTTAAAAAATAATCAGATGACCAGATATCCAGAACCTTGGCATCGGTGACGAAGCGTCTGATATCCTGTCTGGCGGAATTGATATCAACCGCTTTAATCCGTTCTTTGAGCAGGGGTAAAAATTCTATCTTTGTTATCGGTTGTTCGATGTTGCCGCCTTGGACGGCTCGTCTGTTGAAGTGATCCAAATTTAACGGGATACCTTTTCGTATGTACCATTCGAAATCGAACCAGTCTCTGCCTTTTACCCGGTTTTTCCACTTCCTGAATATCAGGGCGTGAATTTTACCGGCGAACAGGTCGCTTGGACTGAAGCATTTGACATAGAATGAAAATGGCTCCAACAGGAGCTTCTCTTCTGTTTGAAAGCCCAACGGTGGTTGCGTGTCCACCTCAAACTTGATATTGACTATCTGTGGGCCTGTCAGTGCCAGATCAAAAAGTTGGGTGGTGTTTTTCAGAAAGGCGGATTCTATCGCCGTTTCAGCCGTTTTGTTTTTTTGTTTAATGATGACGCCCATACCCAGAGCATCGAACTCTTTTTTGATGGCATTAAAGTAGGGAGCAAGGGAGAACGTTGGATCATCTGCCAGCAGAGAAAAGTCAAGATCCTCAGAAAATCGGGGTAATTGATGGAAAATACGCAGACATGTGCCGCCATAGAATGCTGCTTTAGAAAAAAAATCACCTCGGTATAGTCCAGCCAGGGCAATTTCCTGCATCACCTCGCGCAGAGCTCGGGTTGCTTGTTCCTGGCTGTTCATTTCGTATTTACTCAACATCTGACTAAGCATTTTTTAATTCATCCTTTAAGATATTTTGCCAGGCAGGTGAGAATTTCGGCTTTGCAGCCGGCTTGTGCATATGTCTGAATTTTTGCGGGACTCAGTTCGGATAATTTTTCTTCATCCAGGCGTAAGTCTTCGAGCAACAGAATACGCATGGCTCTGGTCGAGTAAATATTGAGGTTGGGTGTGAGGACTAACCAGTCACAGAGGGCTTTTTCCGGTTCTGCTATCATAAAGCTGATTTTTTCACTGACTTTTAGCTGTTGAATGCCTTGCGCATAATATGTTGTAGGCAGTCGTTGGTAGGAAAAGCGCGCCAGACTGTTGTTAAATGTTTTCGCTCGTTTTGTGGTGACGCTGGTAATCTCTGCGACACCTTCAGGAATCAGACCAAAATAGGAGAGGGCAAATTCAAGAGAAACGTATGATGGTCCGTAGAGATGATTGGCTATCAACGGCAAGGAGACCGGCACCCCCGATCGTTTGGGAGAAACGACGTACATGCTGCGCTTGAGGGGCAGCAACTGGCCTTCGCTCAGCCAGCGATGAATTTTGAAATTCGGGGCCTGATACTCTGACAGGACAGATTGCAGAGTGCTGTGACGAATAACCATCCCCGCATAAGGTTTCAGTAAATCATCCATCGTAAATCCTTTGATTCTGATGGCTTGATTAGGTTTTAACTAATTATCTGCGCAGAATCACTGTTTTTTAAGCTATATGATTTTGGGTAATTAGTCTACAGAATAAAAAGGCAAGGGCGGGAAAAACGGGGAGTGAAATCAGTGAACCGTGAGCGGTGAGCGGTGAGCGGAAAAAAAACATTAACGGAGAGGCGGAGAGAAGAGGAGAGGCGGAGGAGTCAAGGGCGGGGAAAACGGGTAGTGGGTAGTGGGTAGTGGGAAATCAGTGAACCGTGAGCGGTGAGCGGTGAGCAGTGAGCCGTAAGCGGTAAGCCGTAAGCCGTAAGCCGTAAGCCGTAAGCCGCTCACTGTTTACCGTTCAC
>JAHYJD010000194.1 GCA_019429365.1 Bacteroidales bacterium
TTTGGCCGCGTTTTCAACCGCTGCACAGCCGCCAAGCACAATAAGGTCGGCCAGCGAAACCTGTTTTTCACCACCGGCATCATTGAATTCTTTTTGAATTTCTTCCAATGTATTCAGCACTTTGGCCAGTAACTGCGGATTGTTCACTTCCCAGTCTTTTTGAGGAGCCAGTCGGATGCGGGCGCCGTTTGCACCTCCGCGCTTGTCGGAATCGCGGTAGGTGGAAGCCGATGCCCAGGCCGCAAAAACCAGTTCGGAAACAGTCAGTCCTGAATCCAGTATTATTCTTTTCAGGTCGGCCACATCGTTGTCATCGATCAGTTTGTACGTAACTTCCGGAATGGGGTCCTGCCAGAGCAAATCTTCAGCAGGAACTTCCGGCCCGAGGTAGCGCGATTTCGGCCCCATGTCGCGGTGTGTTAGTTTAAACCATGCACGGGCAAACGCGTCTTCAAACTCAGCCGGGTTTTCGAGGAACCGGCGTGAAATTTTTTCGTAATCGGGGTCAAACCGCAGCGAAAGGTCGGTAGTGAGCATAAACGGCTGGTTCCTTTTTCCGGGAATGTGGGCGTCGGGCACGCTGTTGGCGCCGGCCTGTCCGCGTGGTTTCCACTGCCATGCGCCTGCCGGACTTTTGGTTAGTTCCCATTCGTAATCAAACAGGTTTTCCAGGAAGTTAATGCTCCACTGAATCGGAGTTTTGGTCCATGTTCCTTCAAGGCCGCTGGTAATGGTATCTTCGGCATTTCCTTTACCAAATTTGTTTTTCCAGCCCAGTCCTTGTTCTTCAAGCGGTGCGGCTTCGGGGTCGGGACCGAGGTTGGAATCGGGCGCGGCGCCGTGTACTTTTCCAAATGAGTGTCCGCCGGCAATCAGCGCCACGGTTTCTTCGTCGTTCATGGCCATGCGTGCAAACGACTGCCTGATGTAGTGCGCAGCTTTCACAGGATCGGGATCTCCGTTGGGACCTTCCGGGTTCACGTAAATTAATCCCATGTGGTCGGCAGCTAACGGGCCTTCCAGTTCTCCTTTTTCCGTGTGGCGCTGGTCTTCCAGCCACTTGCCTTCCGATCCCCAGTAAATGTCTTCTTCGGGTTCCCAAATGTCTACGCGACCGCCGGCAAAACCAAATGTTTTAAAGCCCATGGATTCTAAAGCCACATTTCCGGCCAAAATCATAAGGTCGGCCCACGAAAGTTTTTTTCCGTATTTTTGTTTGATGGGCCAGAGCAAACGGCGGGCTTTGTCGAGGCTCACGTTGTCGGGCCAGCTGTTCAGCGGTGCAAAACGCTGGTTCCCGGTGCCGCCGCCGCCACGGCCGTCGGTAACGCGGTAAGTACCTGCGCTGTGCCATGCCATACGGATAAATAACGGACCGTAATGTCCCCAGTCGGCAGGCCACCAGTCCTGTGAGTCGGTCATCAAAGCGGTGAGGTCTTTTTTTACAGCAGCCAAATCGAGGCTTTTGAACGCTTCAGCGTAGTTGAAATCTTCTCCCATGGGATTCGACCTGGAAGAGTGCTGACGCAGAATGTTCAGATTCAGTTTGTTGGGCCACCAGTCGCGGTTTCGTGTACCTCCACCTGCAGCGGGTTTCGACCCGTGCCCGGTTACCGGGCATTTGCTTTCCTCATTTGCGTTGTAAGCTTCGTTGTGCGGATTTTTGTTTTCCATACTTTTTTTGATTTTTAAGTTATTTGTTGTGCTAAAATTCCGATAAAATGTATTAGTATTTCTTATATACTGATATTTTAAACTTATTGTTGTGTTTTTTCGACACGCTTTAAAATTACGAAATTAATCCCTGCATTTAAAGACATTTTGCCTTTTCGGGATTAAATATATTAACCAAAACTGCTGAAATTTAAAACAAGAAAATTATAGGATTGTTTGTCGGATTTGTTATTTTTTTGGGATCAGGGAATTGTCTTGCTAACCGAAAAAGTCAGATGGAGGATAAATTTCATACTATTTGTCATGGTGTAAAGTATTCATTCTTTTTTTACCGGAGCCCGGTGTTTGACTTTCCCCGTTTTTTTGGGTGTACGACAAATTCCATATTTCTATTCGCTTTCGGAAAAACGGATCTTTTACACCGTGGCTTCAGCCCGGTGAACAGAGATATCAAAAACAAAAGGGCTTTAGCCATTAAGAGATTTAAATGCT
>JAHYJD010000077.1 GCA_019429365.1 Bacteroidales bacterium
AATGAGATCACCCTGGAGGCCAATCCCGATGACCTGACTTACGAAAAACTGGAAGCCCTGCGGCAAACGCCCATAAATAGGTTGAGTATTGGCATTCAGTCGTTTCATGAAACCGATTTGAAATATATGAACCGGGTGCACACGCCGGGGCAGGCCATTCATGCCATTGAAAATGCCTTGAAACTGGGCTTCGAAAACCTGACCATCGACCTGATCTATGGTACGCCCACCATGAACGACGCTAAGTGGAAGGAGAACCTTCAGCGCACCATTGATTTTGGCATTCAGCACATTTCGGCCTATGCGCTGACGGTGGAGCCCAAAACGGCGCTGGATGTATTTATCCGCCGCGGGCAGGCTAAACCAGTAGAGGAGGAGCAGAGCGCAAGGCAGTTCGAGATTATGGTCGAGGTACTGGCAAAACATGGTTACGAGCATTACGAAATCTCTAATTTTGCCCTTCCGGGGAAGTTTTCGCGCCACAATCTGTCGTACTGGACCGGCAAATCTTACCTGGGCCTTGGCCCTTCGGCCCACAGCTTCCGCGGAAGCGAACGCTCATGGAATCCGCCCAACACCACCAAATACATTCATAGCATTCAAAAAGGATTGCTGCCCCTTGAAACCGAACAACTGACCCCGGCCCAGCGCTATGACGAATACCTGATGACCTCGCTGCGCACCATGTGGGGATGTGATATGAACACAGTGAAGGAGGGATGGGGGGAGAAAAAGAGGGAAGAACTGGAAAAACAAACCAGGCGCTATATTGAACAGGGACTGATGATCGAAGCAGACCATCACCTGATCCTGACGGAAAAGGGTCGCCTTTTTGCTGACAGGATTGCGTCGGATTTGTTTTGGGTGTAAAGGTTTGGGGTTCCAAGTTTAAAGTTTAAAGTTAAGGGCCTTTACAGTAACCTTGAACCTGAAACATTGAACCTTGAACCAAAAGACCATCCACAAATTCACACAAAATTCACACAAAAATTTTACAAAAATTTTCACAAATATAAAACTGCCCCTAAATAATTCCGGCGTTACTTGGATTAACCCCCGCCATGAGCAGGTAATTTCAAGCTTCTTTTAATTTTTTATTTTACTTTTTTATAAGTTTTTAATCTTGAAGGTTTTCGCTTGCCATGGATTATTCCAAGAATCAGTATCTCTTCTGGTTTGATCTTGAAAATGATTAACCAGCTTTGGCAAAGTGCCTTTCGGTAAAATTTCTTTTTGGTTTGAAGAGATTCACATTCAGGAAAAGTCAAAGGATTCTTTTCAATCCTTAAAAAGGTATCAAAAATCCTGTTTCCGACTTTGATGGCATTTTCGGGCTGGTGATTGACATTGGCAATGTAACCTGTAATTTGGTCAATGTCAGATAAAGCCTGAAGGGAAACTCTTACTTTCCGGTTTGCTGGATTTTCTTTTTCCGGATTTCCCATCTTAATCTGGCTTCGTTTAAGCTAATCGATGGGGCAAGTTCTGCCCTATCAGCCCATTTTCTGATGTCTTCTTCATTTATCTCACTTCCGGGAAGAGCAAGTGAATCAGGTACAAAATGTTCAATGATTTCAATTAAATGCTTTTCTTCCATTTCCCTTAGCGCTTTCAATGCTTTTTCGTCGGTAACTTTAATAGTGAGGGTTTCCACTTTGATTGATTTTGCTTATCAAATATACAAAAAAAACCGCCCCGTGATCAACAGGGCGGTTTTGTTTTCCCCGAAAGGGGATGCTTTTATTCAAATGCAAGCACGGACTTTTTAATGATTTCCACGCATTCCATGAGTTGTTCTTCGGTGATGACCAGCGGGGGTGCGAAGCGGATGATGTCGCCGTGGGTGGGCTTGGCCAGCAGTCCGTTTTCGGCCATCTTGAGGCATACATCCCAGGCTTCCTTGCCGTTTTTGGGCGTAATAACGATGGCGTTGAGCAGGCCTTTTCCGCGAACAAGGGATATCATATCGGTTTTGATGGCACGAAGCTCGCGGCGCAGGATCTCGCCAAGGTATTCGGCCCTTTCGGCGAGCTTTTCGTCTTTTACCACGTCGAGGGCAGCCATGGCCACTTTTGCTGCCACGGGGTTGCCACCAAAGGTGGAACCGTGCTGTCCGGGCTTGATGACCATCATAACCTCGTCGCTGGCAAGCACAGCCGAAACAGGATAGATACCTCCGCTGATGGCTTTTCCGAGAATGAGCACATCGGGCTTCACGCCTTCGTGGTCGCAGGCAAGCAATTTTCCGGTGCGGGCAATGCCGGTCTGCACTTCGTCGGCAATATAGAGCACATTGTGCTTCTTGCAGAGTTCGTAGGTCTTTTTCAGGTAGCCTTCGTCGGGCACGAAAACGCCGGCTTCGCCCTGGATGGGCTCAAACAGGAAACCTGCCACGTTGGGATCTTTCAGGGCCTCGGCCAGGGCATCCACATCGTTGTAGGGAATGCGAATGAATCCGGGGGTGAAGGGGCCGTAATCGCCATATCCATCAGGATCGTTGGAGAAGGAAACGATGGTGGTGGTGCGCCCGTGGAAGTTGTTTTCGCAAACCACGATCTTGGCTTCGTTTTGCGGAATGCCTTTTTTCTTGTAAGCCCACTTGCGGCAAAGCTTAATGGCGGTTTCTACTCCTTCGGCACCAGTATTCATGGGTAACACCTTGTCGAAGCCGAAATATTCAGTAACATACTTCTCATACACCCCAAGCACATCGTTGTGGAAAGCCCGCGAGGTAAGCGCCAGCGTTTTCGACTGCTCAATGAGGGCATCCACAATTTTTGGGTGGCAGTGACCCTGGTTTACGGCCGAGTAAGCCGAAAGGAAGTCATAGTAGCGCTTCCCTTCAACGTCCCATACAAATACACCTTCGCCTCGCGAAAGAACCACCGGCAGTGGGTGGTAGTTGTGGGCTCCGTGCTTGTCTTCCAGTGCAATCGCTTCTTGCGACGTAATTTTTCCGGTCTTCGTACTCATAACAAATCTCCTGAATTTTTAGTTAATGGATGGATTATTTTGATTTATGCTTATTCGTGCTAAAATTCGCCGCAAATATAGCAAAAGGGACTTGGATAAAAAAACCAAATCCCTGAACTTATTTTACTGGAAATTAAAACTTTGGATGAACCGGAGGGCGATTATGACCAAATATGTTTTAAAGGTGGCAGGAAAGTGCCAGAAAAAAGACCGGCAGGCCCCGTAAAGGGCGCTGCCGGTCACCATCACTCATCACCCAATGATCGTGATTTTATTTAACCGCTTCTTCGTACCGGCGTGCAACTTCGTTCCAGTTTACAACGCTCCAGAAGTTCTCCAGGTACTCGGGACGGCGGTTCTGATATTTAAGATAGTATGCATGCTCCCAAACATCCACACCCAGAATGGGCTGGCCTTTTACATCGGCCACATCCATTAAGGGGTTGTCCTGGTTGGGGGTGCTGGTAACTTGCAGTTCGCCATTGGCGTCAACAATCAGCCAGGCCCAGCCGCTTCCGAAACGGGTAGCACCTGCCTTAGCAAATTCTTCCTTGAATTTGTCAAAAGATTCAAAACGCTTTTCAATGGCTGAGAAAAGTTTTCCTGAGGGCTGGCCACCAGCGTTGGGGGCCATAATCTCCCAGAAAAAGGTATGGTTCCAATGACCACCGCCATTGTTGCGAACAGCAGCCGGATACTGGCTCATATTTTTGAAAATATCCATCAGGTCCATGTCCTCCATTTCAGTGCCAGCTATGGCATTGTTAAGGTTGGTTACATAAGCCTGATGATGCTTGCCATGGTGAATCTCCATAGTCATTTTGTCAATATAGGGTTCCAGTGCATCGTGTGCATAGGGTAATTCGGGTAAAACGTATTTTCCACTCTGGTCTTTCATAGCTAAAGGTTCTTTTGTTTGGTTATTATTCGTTTCATTCTGGTTGGCAGGCTGCTGGCATGCTGCAAAAGCAAAGGCCGAAACCACGGCAACCATCATTATTTTGTAAATGCTTTTCATTGTTTGAATGCTTTTGGGTCGTTGAGCTTATTTTTATTTGGTCTACGTCTAAATAACAAGCTTCATTCCATTTTGTTTAATTGATTTCCTGGATTTACTGGTTTATTTAAAACGCTGAAAATCAATAAATGAATTTTTCAACCATTTAAAGTAAACTGTCAGGAGACTGCCGATTTGTCGCAAATTACTGCCAGGATTTCAATCTCCAATGCTGAGGTAGGGGGCTATTTTTTGAAATATTTCATCGTTAACCAGTTGCGAGCGCCTTATGTCGGCTACTGATTGAAACGGGCCGTGCTGGTTGCGTATGGCGATAAGCGAATTGGCAATATTGCGGTCGATGTAAGGGTGGCGCACCAGGTCGGCCCATTCGGCCTGGTTGAGGTTTATCTTTCTAATTCCGGTGGTGTCGATGACGAGGTTTTGCCTGATGCCTTCGAGGCGGGTGCTATCCATGCCGAACACTTCGAGCAGCTGGTCGGTGTGCCGGTATCCGCCAAGCAGTTCGCGATAGCTGGCAATGCGACGGCTGAAGGCGGGACCTATGCCATAAAGCTGAATCAGTTCTGTGGTGTCGGCAGCATTCAGGTTTATCCGGAGTAATGCCCTGATTTCAGCCGGATCTGGCCTTTCGGCGAAGCGGCTCAAACTGGCAGGAAGCTCACCGGAAGCCTCCCTTGCATCCCGTGAAGGCAATTCAATGAATGGTTCTAGCTGGGCATACATCTCATCAGAAATGAGGTAGATGCGCTTTACATCTTCTTTATATCGAAAGCTTCCGCCAGCATTTTCAAAATTTTTGATGGAACGGACCACATGCGCGGGCAGGCCCATTCGTTCCCATTCGGCGGCAGGAAGTTGATTGGGATCGAAGGGGAAGGGCGTAAGCCGGAGGCTTGCTGAAACAGGTGCTTCGCGCGTAAATGTTCTCCTTTCTTGCCTTTCGGCTTCAGCGGCAGCGCGCATGGCTTCCAGGCGGGCTTCAAAGTCAGCAACGCTGGCCTCAAAGGCTGAAAAATCATGGGGCTCAGGCTTTGCAAAATACCGGTAAACAGCCGGTGAAAAAAGCACCACGATGATTAAGACCAGCAGCAAAAGTATGCCATTGCGCTCGCCTTTGCTAAAGTAAAACAATTCTTTCCAGGCCATACCCCGTGGTCTTTGAAAAACAAATTTGCCAGTGGCTTTTGCAGCTTTAAATTAAACAATAATGATATTTATTAGACTTAACTGTAAATTATTTGAATCTAAAAATAAAAAATTATTTCGAAAAATCAAATAGATGCCTGGTAAAAGCACCCCATGATTTTTCAATAATTGGTTACTTTTGATCTTTACGAAAGAAAACTATCATGAAACTTTTTTCTGTTTTTTTCAGGAAAGCCTTGATTGTGTTAACTTTTATGGCTTTTATCGGCCATCAAGGTGCTCGAGGACAAACCGTTGAGGTAAAAGGTTTTTTCGAAGAACTCGAGCCGGCCTGGGAGCAATCGGGCATTAAGGGGATGGTGTTTGGATTTGTAACGGCTAGCGGACAGCGATACACCCAGCCTTTTGGCCGGGCGGTATGGTCGGGAGAAGGTGAAGTTACGCCCGATCATATATTCCGGATGGCCTCCATGACCAAGGCTATTACCAGTGTGGCTGCGCTTCAGCTGGTTGAGCAGGGCCTGATTGCATTGGATGATACGGTTGCCCGATTTTTGCCTGAAATCGGAAAAATTCCCATTCTGCGGTCAAATGGACAGCTGCTGGAAGCCCGGCGGCCAATTACCCTAAGGCACTTGCTTACACATACTTCAGGCTTTGGCTACAGTTTTATGAACGATCGTCTGGCAGGATTTGAGCAGCCCGAGAGCTGGCCCCACCGCGACCTGCCAAGACTTACCGAGGCAGGCAATGTTTGGATTTACGGCACGAGTACCGACTGGGTTGGGCGCCTGGTGGAGGAAATCAGCGGACTGAGCCTGGAAGATTACTTCAGAAAAAATATTACCGGGCCATTGCAAATGCACCGCACCTGGTTCGATGTGCCCGACTCTCTGAAAAACTTTATCGTTTCGGTGGGCACCAGGGTGGCCCCCGGGCAGCCCGATTTCCGCGAAAGCCCGCAACGAATTCCTGCCTTGCCTGTGAGAGAATACAGCGGGGGTGGCGGGCTGTTTTCCACCACAAACGACTATCTGAATTTCTTTCAATGCATTTTAAATGGCGGGGAATGGAACGGAGTCAGAATTTTGAACGAAGAAACCGTAATGATGATGTTTGAAGACCAGTTGCCAGCATTGCTTGGACCCGTAAGAAATCCCGTGGATCCATCTGCCGGAGAAAGAAGGGGCCAGAGCCTGGCATGGGGCATACAAACGGTCGATAACGATTTTGGCCGAAAGGCTGGATCTGGCTATTGGAGCGGCATTTTGAACACCTATTACAGTATCGATATTAATACGGGCATTGCAGTGGTGGTTATGGCCAACTACCTGCCTTTTCTTGACCCCGGAGTGCTCGACCTTTACAAAAAGTTTGAAGAAATGGTCAGAACGAACTAGGCTTGTCTTTGGTTTTCTTTTCTCATTGATTTGTTCTGCTCGTTCAATTTTTTTTGTTTGCCGTTGCCATAACGCTATAATTTTATATTTTTGGCCCTTTGCGAATGGCTCGCAAATGCACCACAACAAACGAAAACCACTGCCATATGTCACTTTCGGGAAATGATGGCCGCGATGGCTTTACCAGCAAGTTTGGCATTTTGTGTGCCACAGCCGGTTCGGCCATTGGGCTTGGAAATATCTGGCGCTTTCCATACGTTGTTGGCGAAAACGGGGGAGGCGCTTTTTTGTTGGTATACCTGGGATTTATTTTGCTGCTGGGCATACCTGTAATGCTCTCGGAATTGGTGATTGGCCGCCGCGGGCAGCGCAATACCTTCGGCGCTTTCCGCAAACTGGCGCCGGGCAAGCCCTGGTGGATCATTG
Organism: Bacteroidales bacterium; assembly: GCA_019429365.1. Classification (GTDB taxonomy): domain Bacteria; phylum Bacteroidota; class Bacteroidia; order Bacteroidales; family UBA7960; genus UBA7960. The sequence goes on from JAHYJD010000077.1 coordinate 6,967, forward strand.
GCGTGATGGGCATTGCCGCCGCATTTATGATCCTGGCCTTTTACAGCACCATTGCCGGCTGGACACTCGAATACATTGTAAAGTCATTTGCCAATGCATTTCAGGGGCAATCCAGCGAAAGCCTTGCTGAAATGTTCAGGGAGTTTCATACTGGCATCTTTTGGCCTCTATTCTGGCAGGTAATATTTATGATAATGACTGCCTGGATCATATTGGCTGGCGTCAAAAAGGGCATTGAGAAATACGCCAAGATTCTGATGCCTTTCCTGGTGGGTTTACTTTTAATCATGGCCATTCGCAGCATCACCCTTCCTGGGGCCATGGGAGGACTGCAGTTTTTATTCAAGCCCGACTTTTCTGAACTCACTGCAGGGGTTTTTCTGGCTGCTTTAGGGCAGGCATTCTTTTCACTGAGTATTGGTATGGGCGCTATTATAACGTATGGTTCCTATATTAGCAAAGGCAATAACCTTACTACCATTGCTGCCGAGGTCTCCATCGCCGATACCTTAATTGCCATCCTGGCCGGGGTTGCCATATTTCCGGCAGTTTTTGCCTTTAATCTCGATCCGGCCGAAGGTCCGGGGCTGATCTTTCATGTGTTGCCAAGTATTTTTCAGCAAATGCCCGGTGGGTATTTCTTTGCAGTGATTTTCTTTGTTTTGCTGGCTATTGCAGCCGTTACTTCTTCCATTTCCATCCTTGAGGTGGTAGTGGCCTTTGTAGTTGAGGAATTGAAAATTTCCCGCAGGAAAGCCACTATTATGTCGGCTACTGCTGCCCTTTTTGTTGGGGTTTTCTGCACCTTGTCGTTCAGTTCGCTGGGTAATGTCAATATTGGCGGGCTGACCATTTTTGGTGTGCTCGACTTCACCGCCTCCAATATCCTGCTTCCCCTCGGGGGGTTGCTCATTGTGATTTTTGTGGGCTGGGTTATGATGGCCGCCGACGTAAAAGACGAACTTTCCAATGCAGGTGCACTTAAAATCAGGCTTTACAGCGCATTCAATTTCATTATCAAGTTTATTGCCCCGGTGGCCATAGCCATCATCTTTTTAAATAGTATAGGAATCCTTAAAATCTAAAACTTATGTCAGCATTCCTCGAAGGCTTTAACCGCATAATAATATTTTACAATGAATATGTTGGTGGTTACCTCTTGCTTGCCATGCTTTTGCCAACCGGTATTTATTTCGCATTTAAATTCCGGTTCCTGCATGTTCGCATGTTCGGGCATTCCTTTGCCATCCTGTCCGGGAAGTATGCAAAAAAAGGCGATCATGGCGATGTAAGTCACTTCAAGGCCCTCACCACGGCGCTTTCGGCAACGGTTGGAACGGGAAATATCGTTGGGGTGGCCTTGGCCATTTATCTGGGCGGTCCGGGTGCTATTTTTTGGATGTGGTTTACCGGCTTTTTTGGCATGATGCTTAAGATGGTGGAATGCACCCTCGGCCTTAAGTACCGAAAGTTCAATGCCGACGGTACCGTTTCCGGTGGCCCCATGTACTATATGGAATACGGCCTGAAAGACAAGCTTGGAAAACACGCCAAGACCCTGGCAATTATTTTTGCTTCGGCAGCCGTACTTTGCTCAATGGGCACCGGCAATATGGCCCAGAGCAACTCAATGACCGATGTGTTGTTTACAAGCTACCAGATTCCTACCTGGATCAGCGGCCTGGTCATTGCTGGCCTGGTGCTGCTTATTGTGGTGGGCGGCCTCAAGCGTATTGCCGAAGTAACCTCGCGCCTGGTGCCTTTTATGGCGGTGATTTATTTCGTTGCAGCCCTGGTCATCTTTATCCTTCACATCGAAAACCTGGGTCCGGCTTTTATGCTGATTTTTGAAGATGCCTTTACGGGCACCGCCGCTAAAGGCGGTTTTGTTGGCTCAGCCTTTATCCTTACCCTCACCATGGGGGTGCGCAGGGGCTTGTTTTCCAACGAGGCAGGGCAAGGTTCGGCAGCCATGGCGCACTCAGCAGCCAAAACGCCCTATCCCATTCGCGAAGGCCTGGTGGCCAGCCTCGAACCTTTTATCGACACACTGTTTATCTGTACCCTCACAGCCCTGGTCATTATCATGACCGGTGCCTGGGAATCGGGCCTGCAAGGGGTTAGCATGACAGTATTGGCTTTCGAAAACGGTCTGGCCGAAATTAACCTGGGCTACCTGGCGCCGCATATCATTGCCTTTGGCCTGTTGCTGTTTGCCTTCTCTACCATTATTGCATGGTCGTATTATGGCACACGTGCCGCCCAATACCTGTTTGGCGACAAAGCCATAACGCCTTACTATTATGTGTATGCCCTTTTTGTTTTCTTTGGTTCGGTTTGGGGTATAGACTTGGTATGGAATTTTGTGGATATGGTCATTACTTTTATGACCATCCCCAACCTGATTGCCATTTTGTTGCTGATGCCTGTAATGAAGAAAGAGATTGACGATTATTTCTCAAAAGATTACAAAAAATTATAATTCGTCGCAAACTGGCCCACGTTTTGTAAAACCAGTCGTAGGCTCAGGCAAAACAATTTGCTGTTTTTTCAGTTATTGAAGTAACTGCAAATGTGCTTCTCTGTATGTAATTTTCCTCAAAAGATAAATGTTGAAGCGTTTCAATTTTTTTGGTTTTTTGCTTTTGTTAGTGATTTTGGTCACCAATTTGCCCCAGGCTAATGGGCAGGCAAAGACTCCCATTGATTTTTCGGCAAGCAGCATGAGATTTGCCAAAGACATTGACGAAGATGCCCGCCGGCTTATCGATAATGTACATTTCAGGCACGAGGGCACAGATATGTATTGCGATAGTGCCTACCTGTTTACCCGTCAGAATCGCTTGACAGCTTTCCGGAATATTTTTATTCAGGTGAACGATACCGTGAGTATTTTTGGCGATCGCCTCGAATATGATGGAAACACTCGCGTTGCCGAGCTTACCGGTAATGTGCTTATGATTGACCCCCAAATGAGACTTACCACCAACCATCTGGTGTACGATCTCGACAGGAATACGGCCAATTATGTGGGAGGTGGCAGGATAGTGGATACCGACAACACCCTTACCAGCCGTTGGGGATTTTATTATGTAAATGATAAGCAATTCTTTTTTAAAGACCATGTTAAGCTGGTCAATCCTGAGTATGTCATGGATTCCGACACCTTGCGCTACAATACCCTTACAGAAGTAGCCTACTTTTTTGGGCCTACCACCATTGTCAGCGACGAGAATACCATCTTTTGCCGAAATGGCTGGTACGATACCCGCCGGGATATTTCGCGCTTCAGTAAGGACGCCTTTTTGCAAAGTAAGGAGCAGTCTATCACCGGCGACAGCCTGTTTTACGACCGTAACCTTGGTTATGGCCGGGCAGACCGGAACGTAGTTATACGCGACACGGTCCAGAATTCCATTATCACAGGGCATTTTGCAGAGCACTGGGAACGCGAAGGCCTTTCGGTGGTAACCAAAGAAGCCCTGCTAACTGTAATTTCAGAAGGCGATTCGCTTTTTATGCATGCCGACACCCTTCGCGCACTCTATGTACAAGATTCGGAGGAGCAATTTGTCTTTGCCTATCATAAAGCAAAGTTTTTCAGGCAGGACATGCAAGGCCTCTCAGACTCCATCGTTTACAACTTCAGCGATTCTACCATCTACCTTTATCATAACCCCATTATCTGGTCGGATGTGCATCAGCTTACGGCCCGTCGTATGGAGATACAGACCGCTGAAGAAGAAATTATTGCCGCCCACCTGTTTGATGCGGCCTTCATTATTTCGCAGGAAGAAGATATCGGATTTAACCAGGTGAAGGGCCGCAATATTACCGGGCATTTTATTGACAATGATCTCCGCCGTATCGATGTGTTTGGCAATGGCGAAACCATTTATTTCGTAAAGGAGGACGATGGCAGTATGGTAGGCATCAACAAAGCCCTCTCTTCCGATCTGGTTATTTATGTGGAAGACAGGCAGGTGGTGGGCATACGCTTTTTTAAAGATGTGGATGCCAATCTCTATCCTGTTGATGAACTTCCCGAAGAGGAAAGGCGGTTGCGTAATTTCGAATGGCTCGATTTTAAACGTCCCAAATCAAAAGCCGATGTCTTTATCAGGGATTAACCAAAGTTTTCATGGTTCGTTTTGAAAAACAAATGCTGGGCAATGGATTGCGGGTGATTGTTCATCGCGACACCAGCACACCCATAGCCGCCGTTAATGTGCTCTACGATGTGGGTGCCCGCGACGAAGACCCCTCTCGCACGGGGTTTGCTCACCTGTTTGAGCATCTGATGTTCGAAGGCTCCTTAAATATTCCCGATTTCGACACCAGGCTTCAGGATGCCGGAGGCGAAAACAATGCCTTTACCACCAACGATATTACCAATTACTACGATACCCTGCCCGCACAGAATCTCGAAACCGCTTTCTGGCTCGAATCGGACCGCATGCTGGGCCTTGCATTTTCGGAACAAAAACTCGAGGTGCAAAAAAATGTGGTGGTAGAGGAGTTCAGGCAATCCTATCTGAATCAGCCCTACGGCGATGTGTGGATGCTGCTGCGCCCCCTGACTTACCAGGTGCACCCTTATATGTGGCCTACCATTGGCAAGGATATTTCGCACATTCGCGAGGCTTCACTGGCCGATGTAAAACATTTCTTTGGTAGATTCTATCACCCGGCCAATGCCATTCTTTCCGTTTCGGGCAATGTGGAGCCCGATCAGGTGTTTCGGATGGCCGAAAAATGGTTTGGCGACATCCCGGCCGGGGAGCCTTACCTGCGAAACCTGCCCGTTGAGCCTGCCCAAACGGCTCAGCGCCGCCTGCGGGTGGAGCGCGAAGTGCCATTCGATCAGCTGTTTTTGGCTTTTCATACCAGCAAAAGAAAAGACGACACCTTTTATGCCACCGACCTGCTCAGCGATGTCCTGTCCAACGGAAGTTCATCCAGGTTGGTGCAAAACCTGATGAAGGAAAAAAGAATGTTCAGCGAGGTGAATGCCTATATTACCGGCAGCATGGACAAGGGCCTTTTTGTGGTTACCGGCAAGCTGCACGAGGAAACCAGCATGGAAGCCGCCGAGCAGGCCTTTTTTGATGAATTGCGGGTCCTGCAAAATGAGCTTGTGGGAGACCGGGAGTTGCAGAAAATAAAAAATAAGGCAGAAGCTTCCCACATTTTTTCTGAAAGCAATGTGATGGCCAAGGCCATGAACCTGGCTTACTACGAACTGCTGGGCGATGCCGGGTTGCTTAACCAGCAGACCACTTTTTACTTCGAACAAACCCCGGACGCGCTTCAGGAAATTGCCCTTAGCCTTTTTGCACCAGAGCGGGCTTCGGTACTGCAATATCATTCAGTGAAAATCAACAAATCCGTTTAAATCTTCTTATGATAAACCGCCAGGAAACGCCAGCTACCAGCATTATTACCCACCTGCCTTTTATTGTGCCTAAAAAAGGCCAGCTGGGGAATGGGGTTCCTGTGTACCTTGTTGAAGGTGGAACAGAGGACATAGTTAGGGTTGAATTGCTGTTTCTGGCTGGAAGCTATCATCAGCACAAGCCTTTGGTGACCTACTCGGCAGCCAATCTGCTCAAATCCGGAACCAAAGGGAAAACCTCCCGCGAGATTAGCGAGATGCTCGACTTTTACGGTGTTTACCTGCAGATCGATGCCCAGAAGGATATCGTTTCAGTGAGTGTTTATGTGCTTAAGAAATACCTGGAAAAGGTTCTTGCCATGGTGCAGGAAATCGTGATCGGGCCGTCCTATCCGCAAAGCGAACTGGATATCCTTTTAAAAAACCAGAAAAACCAGCATATTGTAAACAACAACAAGGTGGCTTATCTTGCCAGGCTTCATTTCGGCGAGCAGCTTTTTGGCTCTCAACATCCCTATGGATACCGGCTCCGAAAAATCGATTTCGATAAGATCAGCCGCGATGACTTGCTGGCGTTTCACAAGCAGTGGATACACCCGGGTAACCTCAATATAATTGCTTCGGGTAAGCTGCCAGAAAACATCACCAGCATGCTCGAAAAGTTTTTTGGCAACAGCAACTGGGCGCGGCCGGCGCAGGAGCCTCCCGAACCAGTTTATTTGGCTGCTACCAGTGAAAATAAAAAATTGCTGATTCATAAAAATGAAGCATTGCAGGCGGCCATCAGGATGGGGAAACGCACCATTAACCGCTCCCATCCAGACCATCAGCGGCTAATGATTGCCAATGCTTTGCTTGGCGGATTTTTTGGCTCCAGGCTTATGAAAAACATCCGGCAGGACAAAGGTTTTACCTATGGCATCAACTCGGCATTGGTGTCGCTTGTGCGCGATGGCTATTTTTTTGTGGGCACCCAGGTGGGAGCAGAGGTTTGCCAGGCTGCCATCGATCAGATTTATCAGGAAATCAGAGACCTCCGAACAAAACCAGCCAGCGCGGAGGAATTAATGACCCTGAAAAACTATCTGTCGGGAAGTTTTCTGCGGTCTTTCGACGGGCCTTTTGCGCAAGCCGATCGCTTCAAGGAAATACTGGTTTTCGGAATTACCCCCGAATATTTCGACAATTTCTTAGTTGAACTGAAAAATACCACGCCGGAATCTGTCATGGACACTGCAGGGCAATACTTGCACGAAGACAGCCTCATTGAAGTGGTGGCCGGAAAACGATAGGTATTTCAATAATTTTCCCTTAAATTCGTTGATGCATAATACACTGCGTCAATGATACTTTTTTCTATGAGGAGAAATTGTTCGGTTGGTTTCGGGGGAAGCCTTGGCTTTTTTCTTGTAATGATTTTCGCATTGGTCCTGAATGGATTTTCCCAAAATGAAAATTCGCTGCATATTGATTCTGTTTCGGTCCTCCCCGGAACGAACCATGTGATTATTGGCTGGACTTTGCAAACAACGGTAACCGAAGGCTATATTGAAATTCACCGTCAGCTTCCTAATGAAACATACGATGAAATTGCCAATATCCCAAATGTTTTTACATCTTCCTTTATTGATAATGGGGTAAACGCTGGTAGTGCAGCTCAGTCTTATTACTTGACCAGTAAAACTTTGATTGATACACTTTTCAGTTCTGCCCACCGAACTATTTTTCTGAGAGATCCCAATGCTGATTTTTGTGAAGGGGAAGTAAGCCTTTCCTGGACCAATTACCAGGTGGAAACAACAACCGGTCAATCAGTTCAGCAGCTCGTCCCCTTTGACTCCCTTCGAATTCAGGTTTCCAATGATGGGCAAGTATTCTCCACCATTGAAACATTGCCCCAACCGCAACCTCCACAAAACTTGCAAATTCAAGAGTTTTCAGTTTCTGGCCTCAATCCCAGTCAGTACTTTTTTCGCATTCAGGCCTATAATTCCGAAACCGGGGTAACCTCTTCTTCCAACATTAAGTCATATGGCTATAATCCGCCGGAGTTATCAAGCCTTCAGGTTGATTATGTTGACATTGTTGAAAACCAAGAATTACAGATAGCGTTCAGTGCCTCGGGAGATACGGGAGATTTTAGTTATGAAATTCTTCGTTCAGACAATCCGGATACAGGTTTTGATCCGGTGGATACGGCTACTGCTCCAGAAGTGGTTTCCGATGCCGGTGCGGAAGTTAGTCAGGGGCCCTGGTTTTACCGCGTTAAAGCCTGGCGGGCAGAAGGGGAGTGTGAATTACACGCCTTCGAAACCACTGAGGATTTTTCGAGCATATTTCTTTCAGCCACCGCCCGTTCTGCTCCAAACGAAATTATGATCAGCTGGCAGCATCATTTTCCCGCGGTGGTGGACTTCGAGTACACCCTGAAATTGAAGTCGGAGCAAGGCTTATGGGTGGAGGTGCCAAATTTTATAAACGATGGCTCGGGTGAGTTTTTTCATCGGTTTATTCCTGGTGAGCTGGTAGGTATTGTAACCTATAAACTAGAAGCCTACAGGCGGGATAACCCAACGGTAACGATTTCTTCCAATTACGTGGCTGTGCAAATAGAACCCCTGGTGCACATTCCCAACGCCTTCAGGCCAACCAGCCAGCATGCTGAAAACAGGACTTTCAAACCTTTTTTTGTGGGCTTTACGCCTGAAAGCTATCAGCTCAGGGTTTTCAATCGCTGGGGATTGGTGATATTTACCAGCGACGACCCCCTGAATGGCTGGGATGGAAACATGAATGGCAGCACTGCCACCCCGGGCGTCTATTCTTACCTTATTCAGTACATGGTTCCCGGTGGAAAAACCATCGAAAACCGAGGAGTGGTCACCCTGGTTTATTAAGTCCCGAAAACCATGATTCCTTGGGCGTTGCTTCCCTTGATTTTAGGAATTTTTAAAACACATTCTGTCTAAATTTTCATACTTTTGCATTTCATTTTCCTAATCCATCACCAATGCTCGATGATAATCAGAAATTTGCCGGCCAGGGACTGACTTACGATGACGTTCTGCTGGTTCCTTCCTATTCCGAAGTGCTTCCCCGCCAGGTGGATATAAGCACTGATTTTTCACGCAATATCAGGTTGAAAATCCCAATCGTGTCGGCTGCCATGGACACCGTAACCGAATCGCGCATGGCCATTGCCATTGCCCAGGAAGGCGGTATTGGGGTGTTGCACAAGAATATGACCATTGAGGCACAGGCCGCCAAGGTACGCCAGGTAAAAAGGGCCGAAAACGGAATGATCATCGATCCCATCACCCTGCACGAAAATGCACTGATTGGCGATGCCCTCAAAATTATGAAAGAGTTCAACATTGGTGGCATTCCGGTTATTAACGACGACAAGCGCCTGGTGGGAATCCTTACCAACCGCGACTTGCGCTTCGAGAAAAATCCCGCTAGGCCCATCACAGAGGTGATGACCCGCGAAAATCTTATTACCACCGATGAGTTTATTGATTTTGCCAATGCCGAGGAAATCCTTCAAGAGCATAAGATTGAAAAACTTCCGGTTGTCGATTCCGAGTTTCGCCTGGTTGGCTTGATCACTTATCGTGATATTATTAAAATAAAAGAGCGTCCCAATGCCTGTAAGGACAATCGTGGCCGCCTTCGGGTTGCTGCTGCAGTGGGGGTTACTCCCGACACCCTCTTCAGGGTTGAGGCCCTGGTGAATGCGGGTGTTGACA